>JAZRRY010000084.1:0-3586 GCA_045651145.1 Candidatus Nanosyncoccus sp. | reverse complement strand
AAGCTCCTCTGGTACCATAGAATCTTTGCTAAGTATGCCGACCACACCATACGATGACAAATCTTTGTCACTTAAATCGAGCGACGAAACAATTACGATCGGAATCTTAGCGGTGTCAGCGTAAGAAGCTAGCTCGTTTATCAATGTAAAACCGTCCGGACCATCAAGTAGTACGTCTAGAAAGATTAGGTTAGGTGTTTCTTCATCCAATGCCCCTATCGCATCTATAGCATTGCCAAATCTTTTAGCCTCGTGACCTTTGCATGCTCGCACAATACACCGAGACATCAACTCGTCATCGTCAATCACAAAAATCATACAAATAAGCTCGCTTGTTTAGAAACTGGTAATTCCACAAATAGACTAGTACCATCACGATGTCGCACAGCTCCCAATTTCCCATGCATATACCTAGAAAATTCCGACGCAATATATAATCCTAGGCCAGATGAACCTGGACGCATCGCAATAGAAGTAGGTTCACTTAGTCTTCCCTCTTTTAATTTTCGCCAAATCGGTACAGGTAAAGCCGGCCCATAGTCGCGTACTACTATCCTAATATTTTCCTTTGCATCATGTACCAATAATTCTGCTTTGGTACCATCATTAGAATAATGCATAGCGTTTAACAGAAAGTTATAAATCACACTATGTAGCAAATCATGATTAGCCGTAACTAATCGTGCACGGTTAGAATACTTCACTAACAAATCTTTATTCTCTTTGCCATACAAATGAATCAACTCTCTAGATACATCGTCGCATACTGCACGCACCGATACAGGCTCCATCATAAACAAACCATCCTCAAGTCTTCTCACCTTGGCAAGATCATTCACCTGCCTAATTGCTCGCTCCGAAACCTGAATCATCTCGTTACGTATTTGTTCATTTTGAGGTGCCATTCCATCAAGCGAAAAAGCTAGTTGCCGAATCACCGCAAGCGGCGCCTTTAGCTCATGCGCCGCCACCAAAACACCATCTACCTCACTCTCCATGCCTTAATTATAACACTAAATCAAATATCTAAGCGTTGAAAGTGACAGTTTCTAGTACTGCATCAAAATCACCCTCAAAGAGCATCGTATCAGTCTGAAAAACGGCGGTCTTATCACGAATCTTAAAAATTACAATAACGCCGTTAAGATCTGTATCAGGAATAGTCCCAGTATAACGATTTACTGGAATATCATTAATTGTCTCAGCCTGCATAGTTAGATTTGAATCCTTACGATCCATAATCTTCTGATACTCGTTGGCTACATCATCAAAACTATCGTCACGAATAGTTACTCTGAGAGCATTAATCGTATCCTTGGCTACAGTATTAACCTGAGTCGGATTAAAGAACGCCTGATAATCTCCACCGTTGGAAGCATCAGCTGCTACATACACACTCCAGGTTTTTGGATAATTAAAAGTCAGCTGACCATAATCAACTGGCCCAGAAAAAGTCTTGTATGGCAACTTTTCTCTTTCAGTAAATTCTGCTTCGAGACGTGCTGCTTGCTCATCTTTAGCCTCAGCTACCGCCACTGCAATCTGACCATCAACATCGCTACTCACCTCACTATACTGCACAAAAATCCAAATAAATAGACCGATAAATACCACCGCAACTAGCGAAACAACCACTATGACAATTGTCTTAATTAAGCTAGAATTATCTCCGCCTATCGATGGCACACCTTGAGCTTGTTGTACCATCGGCCTATTTAAGGCCGTAGATGAAGACCTATTCTGCGTCGTTTGAAAATTATCCATAACCTAATTATAGCATATTCTTCTTATTATTATTTGCTAAAATCTTCCGACAACACTTCTATTTCATTTTTTAATTCCGCTAAATCCTTTTCTATTTGTTTAGCTAAAGACAAAGCTTCCTGATATTTCTTAGCCGCATCTTCAAGCTTAAATTCATCAGAATAAAACCATTCTACTTCATCATCTAGTTTGGCTATTTTTTGGTTTAATGGCATTTTTTCACTCATCCTTATTCCTTTCTTCTATCTTTTTAACTTCTGCCTCAATTTCTTGTTTAAATGTTGTAATTTTTACAACACTACCAGGAGAAATCTTGCCCGTCACAATCGCATATCCTTGATTTAGAACCTTCTCTGGGTTTAGTATTTCCAAAGTCTTGATCCTCGCAATATTTTGTTGCCGTGCCAAACTGATCTGTTCCATTATTTTACGCATTACTTCGTTAGTCCTAGAACGGTTATTATCTTTTGCGCGCTCTATTCCTTGCAAAACCATCTGACTCATACGGTTAATACTTCGCCGGATCTTTTCTTTTACCTCACTGCGATCCTGGGTCAACATCTCAGCTGCATTTGATGGCGTAGATGCACGTACGTCAGCCGCTAAATCAGATAATGATTCGTCTACCTCATGTCCAATACCGGTAATTACAGGAATCCTACTAGCGGCAATTGCTCTCACCAAAGCTTCATCATTAAAACACGACAAATCGTCTGCGCTTCCTCCGCCCCTTAAAATCGCAATCATCTGCACTTCGCTTCGCTCATTAAAGTATTGCAAGGCCCTTATTATCTGATCTGGCGCATCAAGCCCTTGCACCTGGGTGTGCGCAACTAATACCTTCATGCCACACCACCTTGCATTTATGATCTTAACAAAATCAGCATAACCAGCCGCCCCAGTAGAAGATATCACGCCAAGCTTTACTAAATCATCTGGAATTGGGCGTTTTTTCGCTGAATCAAACAGCCCTTCTTTTTCTAGCTTATTTTTTAGCATTTCATAGGCTTTTTTTAGACTGCCTTCACCTACTGGCTTCACCGCCGATACCGTAAAAGAAAGCTTACCCCATTTAGTAACCTTCGGCATCCCTCTGACCGTCACTTTCATGCCATCTTCAAGCGGTATCCTAAGATCCCACAAAGGCATAAAACAAGAAATGCTAGACTCCTCATCCTTTAAATCAAAAAACACCCACTTACCTTGATTTACCTTGAAACCAGCCACCTCTCCAGTCACCAGTGCACTAGAATACGCATATTCCAAAGACTGATTAACTACACTAATAAATTCAGTCGGAGTAAAACTGTCTTTCATTATTCTTCAACTTTGTTGTCTTTAATCGCTTCATAATATGGATATGAACCAGAAATAATCGTAAAGGCGAGAGTTACTACGCGTGTCATTACCGTCACAATCGTAGCCGTAGCAAAATCAACTCCTAGCGCAATCATCACCCCTGCCATACCAAGTTCATAAAGCCCATAAGGCACAATTCCGTCAAACACTGAACCAATTGCCTCGCCCACCATGATATAAGCTAGCAACTCTGGCCTACCTAACGAAATTGCCACAATCCAATAAGTTCCAATCTCGCAAAAACTATAAATCAGACCCCATAAAGCTGGCTTTTTAAGGTAGCGCTTGTTTTCCCTGGCTATTTGTACACTCTCGTAAATATCTAGGAAGTAATCAATGATTTTCTTGTCTTTTATGATATGTTTCTTATGGCCAAAAGTAGCCACTTTTGCTAGTCCATCCATAATTTTACAAATCGTCACGGCAAAGAAATTAATCCGCTTCTTACTGCTAGCAATAAATA
>JAZRRY010000083.1:0-3827 GCA_045651145.1 Candidatus Nanosyncoccus sp. | reverse complement strand
ATGGTATAGATTACGATCATAAAGAAGCCCTAAATTTCATCTCCATTATCCGTTTACCAGACTTTGTGACGAAAGCAGATTTTGACTGGGCAATAGAAGAAGCCACCAAAAAGAAGAAGCAAGACTTCTCTAGGGTGGAATTTTTAACCTATGACGAGGGTTTATGTGTTCAATGTATGCATATCGGAAGTTACGATGACGAACCGGCCACCGTTGAGTTAATGCACAAATATATGGAAGCTAACGGCTATGAGCTCGATATAACCGATAAAAGATACCACCATGAGATTTACCTAAGTGATCCAAGAAAGTGCGACGCAAGTAAGCTTAAGACCGTGATACGGCACCCGATTAAAAAGGCTAAATAAATGGCAAGTACAAAAGAATATCGCGATTATATCCTAGAGCAATTATCAGAAGCAACTGATATTTCTTGTCGTCCAATGATGGGCGAATTCTTACTTTATTCAGCCGGCATCCTATTTGGCGGCATTTATGACGACCGCCTACTCGTAAAGATTGTTCCAGAAAACGAGCAGTACGGCATGCCGGAATCGATTCCTTATGATGGCGCTAAACCAATGTATTTAGTTGAAGATGTAGATAATAAAGAAAAGCTAGCAGAGATAGTCGAAGCGACTATGAAAGGACTTCACTAAAATGAATAAAGGCCTCAAGATTTCTACACCTATACTCATCGTCGTAATAATCTCAGTTATCGTCACGACAATTCTAATGAGTAATAAAAGCCCAAATATAGATCCCAATTTAAATCAAGAGACCTCAACAACTGATAACGAAGAAAAGGAGAATGAAATGGCTAAAATCTACGTTAAGATTAACGACGAAAAACTTGAGATGAACCTAGAAGAAAACTCAACTACTTCCGCCTTAACTAAGCTATTGCCGCTAGATATCGCGATGAACGATCTGAACAAGAATGAGAAGTATGCATATTTAGATGATTCTCTACCGACGAACGCTTATAGTCCGAAACATATCGAAGCTGGTGACGTAATGCTGTTTGGCGATAATTGTCTCGTAATTTTCTACAAATCATTCGATACAAGTTATAGCTACTCAAAGATTGGGCATATTAACAATCTACCGGAGTTAAGCGACGGTAGCATTATCGTAAATCTGAACACCGAGTAGCAAATACCGCTTTAGAAGCGCAACCTCAAAGAAACGAGGTTATTATGGCAAAACGCCACCCTCTCAAGAAGACTAAACCCGGTGAACCGATACCGGTCACCGCTCGGCAACTTGAAAGTTTCATGCTCGAACATAATGGCAGATTCAATTCACGCGATTACGATAAGTTCGAGCGTATGGAACTAATGGAGTCGCCCGTTCGCGACGCGATCCATGAATTAAAGACCTATTCCCTAGAAACACTAGCACAGCGCTTCGATGTGCGCCTTTTTGGGCGCGGTAAGCGCGTTTTTGCGAGGTTAGACGCCGAAGACGACAAATGGTACTACTTTTCCCTCGCATACATTCCACGCGCGCTAAATAACCGCGACGTGAATGATGCGATAGTCCAGATGTTTTTCATTGGCAAATGGAAAGTCGATAAACTTTCGCTCTGGGCAGAACCGGAAGATATCGCCCACTTTGGCCACGATTCTAATAAAACATTCTGGCAATTCGTCAATAGATAGCATCCACTTGATCACAATCGGGTTTTGAAAGTTATTGTGCAAAAAATAGAGGTGGAGTTTTTCTTGACTTTGAATGGTAGAAATTGTGAAATATGTGCGCGAAAAGCCGATCAGCAACGCTGGAAGAGTGGGTTCTATGGTATAATTAAGGTAAGGGTATAATTCATTAAGTTGTAGAGGTTAGTAATGGATAACACAATAATAGCTGCAATTATTACGGGAACGATTTCTTTGATAGTCGGTTTTCTAGGAGGAAAAACATACGAATCACATAAAAAAATCAAACTCATCCAAAAAGCTGGGAAGAATTCAAATCAAACTCAAATTGGGGCTATAAAAGATGGTGGAAAAGAAGATTAGCAAGCAGAAAGCTGGAAGTGGATCGACACAAGTTACCGCCAACAATATCATAATCAACAAGGGTCTCTCGGAAAATGAGGTTCTCGATATTATACGCAGCGAAGCAAACAGGATCCTAGCAGAAGCCAACGAATCTGCGCGACAAGTCGCCAATGCTCGTATGGACACATTCTCTAGCGTGTTGGTAGAGAGGCTTATGCGCTCTAGTTGCCTGGATGCCTTTCGTGATCCAGCTATGTTCTTCTTATTGAAAAAAGTCCAGGAAGTAGCGATATGCACAGATGATAAGACAGATTATGATATTCTCTCCGAACTCATCGTGTACCGTGCCGAGCATCCAAATGACAAAGACACTGCTGCAGCTATCAAAAAAGCTATTTCAGAAATGGATAATATATCTGAAGATGCATTAAATGCTATCACGATTGCCTTTTCTATTATTTCTTTTACGCCAATTTCTGGCATTATTGAAGATGGCCTTAATGCAATTGATACTTTATTCGCTAAAATGCTAAACAAAATCACTTTACCGAACAATACCGATTGGGTAGATAATCTCGAAATAGCAGGTGCCATACGAATAAATCAAATTGGCCATTTAAAAACATATGAAGAAATAGTACAGGCTAACTTTTCGGGCTATTTTGTACTTGGGCTTAAGAAAGATTCAGAAGATTTCGAAAAAGCTAAAGACTTCCTTACAAAAAGTAGTATCCCAATTGGAATACTGGTCGACAATCCATTGCACGATGATTATGTCCGCATTGCTATCCCATCGCTCGATAAGCTGGATGATTATAGACTGATTAATCCGAGAACTGGACAACTGAATAAATTTACTACCAAACAAAAAGAATCTCTTAAAAAAGTCATTAATCTTTATGCTAAGAGCGGCGAAGATTATGAAAAAATGAAAAATAACTTCAATAGTTTACTCATTAGCCACAAAAATATTGCCGCAATAAAGGAATGGTGGGATGAAATATTAAAATCTAAGATTTCTTTCAGTATTACATCCGTTGGCAAAGTACTAGCAAACACTAATGCCAGGAGAATAGACCCGAGTCTCCCAGATTTGAACAATAGATCGTCGCTCCAATCGGAATAATAAACCCTTCTCGAATAAATCAAAGTACTAGAAATAGCAATCCAACAAAGAGAGTTCAAAAAACAAACTATATCGGATCCAGGCGAATGTCAGTTTAGACAGATAGCTATCGCAAAACCGAATAGCGAAAGTACTGAATCGCAAGAATTATAATCCAAACAGAGAGACTGACGGGTTTTAGAAAATTTGGTACCGTATGCGCCTTTTTTTGTAACGGCAATCAGATTTTAAGGTGTTCGTATGATATAATAGAATAAGTTACTTGAATAATTGCGGAGGTAATATATGAACATATGGACTCAAAAGAGTATTGAGTTAGCCAACCAAAGAAACTACCTCGATTTGTTATATCGAGTTTATCCAATTTCTGAAAACGCTAAACGTGAAATATCAGACAGCATCAAAGCCGACCTCCGAGATTCTTTCGATAATCGCAACGACGAAAAATTATTAAAGACACTCATAGAGCAGACAAATAAAAATCAAATAGTTTTTCCTATTAAAGATTCTTACGTAGCGTATCTAAAACACGACAATTCAGCTATAGACAGAAACCCGAATACCGTCGATAGGATTACTAGCATTCTCTATGAAATGGGCTACGATAGAGTTATAGATAAAGCCACTTCGCCAAAAGAAACTAACCGTCAAATCGGACCACTTTTTGGCGACTGAAGTCGGATCGTAGCCATGTC
>JAZRRY010000082.1:0-2704 GCA_045651145.1 Candidatus Nanosyncoccus sp. | reverse complement strand
AAAGTAGTTATTTGTTGATACTTGGTAATTCCCTGCATCAACTCCTTCCATTTTATCAAGTTTTCTGGGTTTTCTAAGAATTTGGCAACGTCTTTCTGCGCGCGATGAATCAGTTTTGTATCTGTTAAGGTTGCAATTCTTAAGTCTAAAGCCCCGTGCTGCAAAGATCCATATATCTCACCTGGACCCCGCATTCTCAAATCTACCTCTGCAAGATAAAATCCATCAGACGACTTCTCTAACTCAAGTAGCCTCCTTGAAGGGCGACTATCATTAGAGGTTAAGAGGTAACAATATGACGCTTTATCTCCACGCCCAACCCGTCCACGCAGCTGATGCAGTTGCGCCAAGCCATACATTTCGGCATTTTCGATAATCATAAGAGAGGCATTAGGCACATCTACGCCCACCTCTACTACGGTAGTAGATACCAAAATGTCAATTTTTCCCTCGGAAAACTGCTCCATTATTTCGTCTTTCTCGGCTGGCTTCATGCGTCCATGCAAGAACTCAATTTTAAGCTTAGGGAATTCGCGTTTTAGCTTGTCGCAGCGCGATTTTACAGAGATAGTTTCAGAGCGTGAATCGTCATCAATTGCTTTGCAAATCCAGTATGCTTGTTGCCCAGCTCTTACCGCATCTAGTAGCACGGGGTACAATTTCTCACGCATCTCTAGCTCGGACAAGATATGCGTCGTAATTGGACGTCGCCCCTTTGGTAATTGATTAAGAACCGATACACTAAGGTCACCAAACACCGTAAGTTGTAAAGAGCGCGGAATAGGGGTAGCAGTCATCGCTAAAAGATGAGACGCCAGACCAGCGGGCGATTTTAAGGCTAGTTTTTGCCTCTGTTCCACCCCGAAACGGTGTTGTTCGTCAATAATCACTAGTCCTAAGTTCTTAAACTCCGTATCATCGGTTAGCAGGGCATGTGTACCAATGACGAAATTAATTTTGCCATCACGAATGCCTTCTTTTAGGTTCTTTTTGTTTTTTGTTGCTCCAGTTAATAAGGCTACGGTAATCCTAAATTGTTCAAGTAAATCCTTTAAATTCTCGTAGTGTTGCGTAGCCAAAATCGCTGTCGGCGCCAGCAGTGCTACTTGTGCTCCCGACATAATAGCCTCATATGCGCTCATTGCGGCCACCATAGTCTTCCCTGAGCCTACATCGCCCTGCAGTAAGCGATTCATCGGTGTGGCCTTCTCCATATCCTGAAAAATCTCCCAAGAAGCTTTCTTTTGTGCATCTGTTAATTTAAACGGCAGTTTTTTAATAAACTCCTGTATTTTCGCTAAATCAAAGGGGATTTCCATCGCTTTGAGCTTTTCGTTTTCTCTGCGGTTTAATTTGGCGGCCAGAATCAGTTCGAATAACTCCTCGTAGGCCAAATAATCGCGAGATTTCTGGATATTCTCTAGAGATTTTGGAAAATGGACATTAAATAGAGCGCTTTTGCGCACCCCCTTGGGCACGGTAGGCAAAAAATCAGGTATTTCATTAAACCTATCACGTGATTTAGTAACCAAACGCTTAAAATCCGCCGATTTTAAGCTTCCATGAGCCACGTAGACAGGGTTCAGGCCTGCCGAAGGGTCAATATCAGATACTAAGGCTGCCGATGGTGACATTAGGCTATAGCGGCCATTTTTGAGTTCGTAGCTACCAGTAAAATAATATTCTTTATTTGGGTCAAATTGTTTTATGCGATAATTCTGGTTAAACCACACTACCTTAATAGAGCCAGTCCCATCGCTAATTACCCCCTCCACAATAGATAGATTGCGCCTCTTGGCTCTTCTAGCGGAAAGTTGATCGATTTTTCCCCTAATTACAACTTTACCAGGTCTGATTTTAGAAATTGAAACAGGTTTTTCGTAATTATCGTAATCTTTTGGTAAATTGTAAAAAAAATCCCGTACGGTGCGAATGCCGTATTTTTTCAAAATCTCTGCAGTTTTTGGCCCCACACCGTTTAGTTTTTCAGTTGCATCCTCCATCTTCATGATGCAATTATAACCTATACAAAGATAAAAAGATAGGTTAGGTCAGATTAGGTTAGAACCTTACTCTATGACCCCGCAGAATCGAATAATTGCTACAGCTATTTAGCTTTGCCAGAATGCTCTTCGCGCCATTTAGCGATTTCACCATGGTTCCCAGAAAGGAGCACTTCTGGTACCTTCATACCTCTAAAATCTTCTGGTCTTGTATATTGGGGGTATTCCAGATTGTCCCCATCCGAAAACGATTCAATGTCTACAGATTGTTCCCCGCCTAGCACACCAGGGACTAGACGCACCACAGAATCGATTATAATCAAAGCCGGTAATTCGCCACCAGTTAAGATGTATTTCCCTAGCGAGATTTTATAATCTACGATCGAAAGAATTCTCTCATCATAGCCTTCGTAATGTGGGCAAAGAATAATGTAATGCTGGTTAGAGGCTTGGCCATCTTCTGATTGGCCATTAGCGAAGGTCCTGGCTATTTCTTGATTCCAAAGCTCCCCCACAGGAGTAGGTAAAATTACTTTTGCTGACGGATCTTCTTTTTTTACACTCTCTATAGCTGCAAATACTGGCTCGCATCTAAGCAACATCCCGTCTCCACCACCATATGGAGTATCATCAACCGATTTATGTGGTCCCAGTCCAAAATCGCGTAAGTTAACGAAATTAAACTCAGCTAAACCTTTTCG
>JAZRRY010000081.1:0-4467 GCA_045651145.1 Candidatus Nanosyncoccus sp. | reverse complement strand
AGGTAGCTTACGCCGTTATCTGACACTAAAATATAGCGGTGGACTTCGGTAGAATTTTGAGTCTTGAAATCATTATTTGTGAAGGTGATGGAATTATCGGCAATGCTAGCGTCTAGCCCCATTTTTTTAAGTACTTCCAGGGTAATTGCTGCGCCACCGAAGCTACTACCGCGATTAAAAAAGTGATGTTCACTTGCATTAAAACTAAGGTCGAGCCAATCTGTACCAGATTTGTCGGTTTCGAATTTTTCCGTTCTGCTGTCCAGATTAAGGTAAACGTCTTTTAGGACATTGCCCACTACCAAAATATTCATGGTTTAATTATACATCAATAAGAACAAAAAAATAAGAGCAAGTTCTCATTTTTTCATTCTCTGGTGCGGGTATGGAGAGTGATGCTCTCAGGCATCCACCCCATAAAAACTAAAAACAACCATAAATGGTTGTTTTTACTTTTTCTGGTGCGGGTATGGAGAGTCGAACTCCAATCCTCAGTTTGGAAAACTGATATACTAACCGCTGTACTATACCCGCATGGGGTGGGATATGGGAATCGAACCCACGACCTTCTGGACCACAATCAGACGCTCTAACCATCTGAGCTAATCCCACCGAGAAACATTATATCACATTGGCTTATTTTGGCAATAGAAGGAAGGCAACCGTGCCAGCGGCGGCACCTAAAATAATTGTTAAAATGATAGTGACTATTAGGCCGATGTGGGATTCTTTTTCAGGTTTAGTGATAATGGTGACTGGGCCTTTTGGCTCTTCTTTGGGGACATTAACATTCTTATGATAGACATTTTTAGATAGAGGACGCTTTGTGATTTTATCTAAGTTAATAAACGGTGATTTGGGGGTTTTGAATTCTGAACTAGCGGGTTTAGGCTGTTTGGAGGTTTGCTTAGAATTACCTTTAATTTGCTCTTTAGTTTTGTCACTAGTTTTTTTGGATTTGGCTTTTTTTCCTGAATTGTCTGATGTAGGATGAGGTGTAGTGCTACCACTATTTAATGGGCGTTTAGGAGTGTCAGTATTAATGAATTTGGGGGAGAGATCTTCGATAACGCCAAGCTTAACTTCGGGAGTGGTATGTGTAGGCGTAGCAAAATTAACACTGCTTTTGGGTTGTTTATTGGTATTGGTAGTGCGATGGGCTACCTTTTTAACAGCGGGCTTTACGGATTGCTGGTGATTAGGCGCAGCCTTAGTAGTTTGTTTTGGTGGCACAAAATCTATATAACGTTTATTCATCCTTGTACTTTCTTAGCTATTTCTATTATATCAACAAATTCGTGCAAAATCAAACTAGCGCCGCCTACTAAGAGGCCATTGACGCCAGGGATTGTAAGATATGCGCCGGCATTAGACGGGGAAACACTTCCACCGAACAGGACGCTAACCTTTTCGGCTGATTCTGGGCCGTAGGTGTCGATCAGGGTTTGGCGAATGATTTTGATTACTTCGGATACTTCGTCCGGGGAGGCTAATTTGGCGCCTTTGACGCTAGAGATGGCCCATACTGGTTCATAGGCAATGATTACCTTGGATAAATCGTCGTCTGCGACATCGGCAAGCCCGCCTAGCAACTGATCTTTAATTACATCGGCGGTTTCGCCGAAGGCTCTTTCGGATTCGATTTCGCCAATGCAAAGAATTGGTTTGATTTTGTTCCTGAGAGCGGCGGCCACTTTCTTTTGGATAGTTTTGTCATCTTCTTTGAAAATGTAGCGCCGTTCGGAATGGCCGATAATGGCGTAATCTGCTAAACCTCTAAGTTGAGAGAATGATACTTCTCCGGTGTAGGCGCCGTAATCGCGGTAGAAGCCATCTTGTGCCGCAAGTTTGACTCTGCGGCGATCGATTTGTAGGGATAATGGTTGCAATGCGAGCATAGAAGGCGCTATCACTACTTCTAGATTGCGGTAATTAGAGAGCGATTTGGATAATTTATGGAGATAAATAGAAGCTTCACCAACTGTAAAATTCAATTTCCAGTTGCCCACTACGTAAGTTTTCATAAGCTTATTATATCGTAACTAATAAAAGCAAACAAGTGCAAATTATAGAATACCAAGAATGCCCCTCAAGGCAAATGCTGTATCCTCGTGATTTCTAACGGTAATAGTTTCAAAGCCCATTTCTACGACAGGATAATCATTGCCGCCAGGTTGGGTCATATCGCCAAAATAGAGCACATCCGACTTATCGACTTTTAGTTCCTCAAGCAGATGCGCCATACCAAATGACTTGTTCATCCCAGGTGTGACTGCATTAATAGAAGTAGTTCCCGCCACCTCATATTCAAATTCTGGAGCTAGCTCCCTGCATCTAGCTGCAATTTGGTCGCGTTTTTTATGGTCTGGATCCCAGGCGTATTTGGCCTTAGTGCCAGCTTTTTGGCCGAGAGCCGAGAATGTGACTTGCGACAAGCGATTTTCGATTATTTCGTCTCCTGGAGTTAGCTTATCATCTTCCCAAAAACCAAGTTCTCGTGCGGCTTGCTCGATTGTGGTGGTTATTTTGGCTATTTGTTCATCGGTCAATGGATAATTGTAAATCTCTGTCCATTCCTTCTTGATGGGGTCGTAACGGTAATATTGGGTGCCTTGAGCTACAAATAAGTGCAAGTGTGAGAGTTGTTCTAGGGTGGGGTTCGGTAAGCGATCCACGATTTGAATCATGAATTGGTCGAATTTTTGGCCGGAAATAGGGCAGATTTCAAAATGATCGAGACATTTTAGTAAAAGCTCTGCAATTTCATCGTTAATAGGTGTTTTGGCTACGTTGATTGTCTGATCAACGTCAAATGATAATACTTTTTTCATAGTTTAATTGTAGCATAGACTAAGGGTAGCATTGGTGGTTTTGATTTGGCGGTGTATTGACAATTCTGGGATTTGTGATATACTTATAGGGTATTGTGTCTACGAGAAGGGATGTGTTATGGACTTTAAGTATTGGGAAGTTTTGCAAAAGCTTTATCCGGGGATTATTTTGAAGACTCTGTCTTCATTTCCTGCGGATGACGCGGAAGATGAACCTACGCTGACTCGGGACCTTATTGAAGATCCAGAATTGCTGGAGTGGGCAGCGGGGGTGATCCTTCGTGAGCTCGAAGAGTGCTGTGGTGAAATTCCGCAGTACTCCTCTGCTCCCTACAAGATGCCAGGGGGTGGATATAAGATCTTAATGATTGCCACCGAGTTCGTCTAATTCCGTCTTGGGTCTTCTTGAGCTCGGCTTCGGCCGGGCTCTTTTTGTGGATGTCAATACTCTGTAAATGATACATATTAGCATAAGCGTCAAAGAAGTGTTTTCTGTATTGACAAAAAAGCTAAAGTGTGATACAATGAAATCAGTCTAGGTTTTGGTGTTATCAAATAACGAGAAGACCATTAACAACCAAATCATCTCAGATTTCAAATGAAATCTGAAAGCTATCCACAATCTCCCCTCCCCATCCCACACAACAGAAAGAAAGGAGGTTCTTATGATGCTTTTCATAAAGAACCTGTTTAGGAAAGGAAAGGATTATGCCCAGGTCGGTTTAGCCTGGGTGAGGGCTACCACCTTAAGAAAGGTGGTAACGCTGGTAGTGGCCACCCTTACGGTGGCGGGCGTTAGCTCCGTAGTGAGAGCTTACGGATCTAGCGCTACTAGCGACACCGATTCGTCAGAAGTCGCAGCGGCCATCAATGCCCTCACGGTCGAAAAATTGACAGTTGAGGACTTGGAGGCCTTGACGGCTGACAAGTACAAGGACGTGTCTTGGGTATTCCTGGACTCATCCCTGTCTACCCATGACAGGGCTAGGACGGAGACAACTGGTTTTTCCGACGCGCTGACCTACGGGTTTAGCGCGAAGGACAACGCTAAGCGCTTCCTTGAGCTGCAGGAGGAAATCCTCCGTAATCCCGTTTACGGGGTCACGGTGGTGAACGCCCTGAAGGACAAAACGATTGGAGGTAAGACCATTCAGTCGTTTAATCCTTGGATGGCAGAAATGTCATCCCTTAACGACCAGCACGGTGTTGCGTACTGGCTCGAGAAGGAGAGCGAAACCTTCTACGTGACCAAGGAGTACCGCATCTATGCGGCTACTCTCTGCACGTGGCTGGAACGTCTCATTAGCCAGGGTTCCCAGACTCGGCAAACTGTCGAGAACTGGTGTTTGAGCCCTGCGGCCAAAAACAACGACCGCAAGGGTGTTAAGGCGTCATACCAATACTCGAAGGAAGCCCTTGTGCTTGCCTACATCGGGAAAAACGGTGGAGGCAAGGGTTCGGCTTCTGGAGGCAGTGCTGAGTCATTGTTTGTTATTGGATTTAATATCCACGACAAGAGGCCGGAATTCTACGGAGATGACCCTAAAAACCCGGTAAAGACTACTCCCACTCCTACACCTGGTGGTAATACGCCTCCTGGCGGAAACACGCCTCCCGGTGGTGGCACGCCTCCTGG
>JAZRRY010000080.1:0-4578 GCA_045651145.1 Candidatus Nanosyncoccus sp. | reverse complement strand
CAGTATAACACAAGAAATTACTTTTGTAAACACTAATCTTCTACAAGCACAGCTCTAGTAAACTGACGTGAAAGATATGTCTGCTGAGACTGCGACCACTCCCCAGTACAAGTAATCAAAGTTACCGATTCTTTTCCGGCTACTGGAGACTTCGCCGCAGTTGCCATGTAAACGTCAGCATCATCAAGTGACACCGCCTTGTTTTCGACCACAGAATAATTAAATATCTCACCGTCACCACGTTCTATCGTAATAATATCACCTTCGGAGAGCTTAGGAGTACTCTTGAATACTCCTAGTACGTGAGGGCCACCATTATGTCCATCAATAATCATAGTCCCACCTTGGCCAGGCTTGCCTGAAGCGATATACCACCCCACATCAAAAATATTTTGTGGAGTATCTAGCTCACCAGCAGCGGTTACACCCATAGCTAGTACCCTAGCCTTAGAAACCCCAATTTTATCAATGGTTAAGTATCTTGGACGATCGGGCGCAACAGTATATTCCTGGACTTCTTCCTCCGCAGGCTCTTCTTCAATCAGATCTTGTCTCGAAGCACTAACACTCATCGATGCGCGTTCGCTACCCTCTTTCTCACTATAATACCGACCCTCAAATACTGCCACTCTAATTAAGAACATCAAGAAAATACAGGCTAGAACCGACCAAGCCACCCACTTTACAATTTTATGCCAACCCTTAATCTCTAGACTCATTATCAAAATCGTCGTATGTTATCATCAACGCTCTTGAATCTATCGACCGTAGATTCTCAAGTGCCACCGTCACCACGATCAAAAGACCAGTACCAGAAATCGATAAACCAATCGGAGCCCCAGTTGTTAAGATAAAGATGTAATCTGTAATAAACGGCAACATTGCGATCAGGCCTAGTGCTAAAGCACCAAATAGATCAAGCCTATTTACAACTTTATTTAGATAATTTGCAGTCGTAATGCCCGGCCTTACGCCTTCAATGAAGCCACCTTGCTTCTGTAAATTGTCGGCAATTTCTTTAGTATTAAAGATAATCGAAGTATAAAAATACGTAAAGATGAATACCAACACGAAATACATCGCCGGATAAACAAACCACTGTCCTGTAATACCATCAGGATACATGGTCGCAAAGTTATTAGCCGAAGGAGCAGAAAAGATTGTAACTAATGCCTGACCAAACTCATTTCCTGAATCTATAGAGGTAATCACCTGACCAACCAATGCTGGGAGCGACAAGAAAGCGGTCGCAAAAATCACCGGAATTACGCCAGCAGCAATCAGTTTAATCGGGAGAATAGACTTAATCCCGCCATAAGATGAATTACCATGCACCCTCTTTGCATAATTAATCGTAATAATACGCTGTGCTTCGTTTAACTTGACCAAGAAATAAATAACTACCAGCATAGCTATACTAAATCCAAGTAGAATCCAAAACGTCGTCGGATTTACTGGAATCTCTAGCCATCCGAATAAATTCAACGTTCCATTGCTAGTGTCAAATAGTGATGTGCCTAGCGATGCCATCGTAGTCGGTAATTGAGAGATGATAGAAGCAAAAATTAGCATCGAAATACCGTTTCCAATTCCCTGCTCCGTAATCAACTCACCAAGCCACATTAAAATCACAGAACCAGCCGTCATGGCGGTCACCGATAAAGCCCAATCGTTAAAAGTTGGCGTAAAATCAGAAGCAATGTTCGCCGACAAAGTTGATTGATATAGAATAAAAATGTAAGCAATAGATTGAATAATCGCTAGAGGAATAGTCAAAATCCTAGTCCACTGGTTAATCTTACGACGTCCCGTCTCTCCATCATTCGAAATCTCCTCAAGTGAAGGGATAGCCTTAGTCAAAAGCTGAATTACAATTGAACCGGTAATATATGGAGAAAGACCTACCAATATAATACTAAACGAAGCTAAACCACCACCTGAAATTAGGTTTAGAAAACTCGAAAAATCCGACTTTTCTAGCAAATTAGATACTGCCTCTTTAAAAGTAGATGCATCACCCATTGGTACAGGAATCTGCGCCAATAATCTATAGGCAACAATAATACCGAGTATAATAAATACCCGCTTCAACATGTCTTTATTTTTTAGGGATTTGAAAATTGTCTTAAAATGCATAATACCTCTTGATAACTGTATTTATATTAGCATACTTCGTCAGATTTTGGAACCCCAAAAACAAAAAAGACTATTACTAGAGCATGATGTGATTCAGACCAGATTATCAGACTGCAAGCTACTCACCAAAATAATTGCAACGCAATTATTTTGTCCTCTACAAAAATTGAATTGGAATTCACTTCCAATTCAATTTTCTTACTGGTTTCTTTTTATGGGTTTTTCTTTGCCCAAAGAAAAGCCCAGACCTTTTTATAGGTTTTCGAGATCTTCTTCGGTTGGCACCTTCGAATCCGAAGTTTCAAAGCTAGCTAGAGGCGCTACACCTGTGCCTACAGGAATCTTGCGACCAATAATCACATTTTCCTTTAGACCCTTAAGATGATCAACGCGACCATTAATTGCAGCATTGATTAGCACCCTTGTCGTATCCTGGAACGAAGCAGCTGACAAGAACGAATCAGAGAAGATCGATACCTTAGTAATACCTAGAAGTAAATTGGTATAGGTAGTTGGAGTCTTGCCAGCCTTCTCTAACTCTTTATTCTCGATCAAAACTGTAGCTCTAGAAACGATATCGCCAGACACGAATTCCGAATCACCAGGCTCGTTGATTTGTACGCGCGAGAACATCTGGTGTACGATTATTTCGAGATGCTTTGGTGAAATCTCATGACCCTGCGCAGCATATACACTAAGAACATCATTCATGATGTAGCGCTCCGTCTCTTCGACACCCTTGTATTTCATCAGATCTTGAAGATTCAAAGAACCAACGGTCAAACGATCGCCCGCTTCTACTGAATCGTTACTCTTAACGACTAACTCGGCGTCGCCAGGTATTTCAACTCTCATTGGCGCAGAAGCTGCCGCTACCAACACGATACCATCCTTGACTAGTTCTACGATTCCGTCATGTGGGGCCTTAATCGCTGGCTTATCTCCACTCTTCTTTACCAAGGTAGCACCAGCCTTAACATTAGCACCATCCTTTACTGCTGGCTTTCGGCCATCAAGTTCGATCCTTTCGACCGCACCAGACTGTGGAGCAATCTCGACAACATAATGATTGTTATCTTCCCATACATTCACTACGCCATCAATCGGAGCAACATAGGCTTGACCTTTAGGAGTACGTGCCTCAAGAAGCTCCTCAACACGAGGAAGACCTCTCGCAATAGCACCCGAACCAGCTACACCAGAACCGTGTTTAGTATCGAGAGTTAACTGTGTACCAGGCTCACCCAGAGATTGTGCAGCAATCACACCTACTGGCTCATTAGCTGCTACCAATGTCCTTGTGGACATATCAACACCATAAGCCTTACGAGGAACCCCATCTACCGCAGTAGTAGATAGAATTGACTGAATTTTGACTGATTGAATCTTTTCATCAGCCTCAATTTGCTCTGCCATTTCCTTAGTAATTAGCTCGTCAGCTTCTAGGTAACCAGGCACTGCCTCGGCCGTATAACGGCCATTCAGCCTTGCACTAAATTCAATGCCAGAAGCTTCTGCCTCATTACGATATACTGTAAATCCAGGATCATATGCTTCTTCATCTGAAGTAAATACATCCTGCGACACATCAACTAGCCTACGAGTCAAATAACCAGAGTCAGCAGTACGAAGGGCGGTAGATACCTGACCTTGACGTGCACCTCGCGTCGCAATAAAGGACTCCAGAGTATTCAAACCCTTCTTGTACGACGATTTTACCGGCAATTCGATCTCGTTGTTATTGATATCAACCATAATACCAATTTCAGCAGAGGCTAATTTAATATTCGAAATGTTACCACGCGCACCAGAGTTTACCATCACTGCAATATCGGTATCCAGCTCGGACAGCTTGCTCTGCAAGAAATCTGAAATCTTTTTGTCGATATCGCGCCAGTTTGCAATTGTCAACTTGTGGCGCTCTTCCTCGGTAACTAATCCATCATTGAATTGTTCCTGAATCATGGCCGTCTTAGCATCACCCTCGGCAATGAAATTATCAATTTCGTCATAAGTTGGATAATCATCCTTAGCTGTAGAAATTGAAGCGACAGTTTCGTACTCAAACGCCAAGTCTTTCAAAGCATCTGCAGTCTTCACCATTACTTCAGATCCATACAGATCAAAGATATCGGCCATCACCTTAGATAAATGCTTCTTGGTTTGCACTGAATTATCATATGGATAATCCTTTGGTAAGATTTCATTAAAGATTACTCTACCTAGTGTAGTATCACGAATCTCTTTCTTAGTAAAAACCCTAATTGGAGTCTGAAGAGCAATTATTCCCTGATCGTAAGCCATTTCAGCTTCGTAAACGCTAGAAAATGCTTTGGGCTTATCCGTATCCGTACCAGGCTTATCATATGTTAAATAATATGCACCTAGCACTACATCCTGATAGATAGCTAGTACTGGAGAACCGTCAGCTGGCTTCAAAAG
>JAZRRY010000079.1:0-1544 GCA_045651145.1 Candidatus Nanosyncoccus sp. | reverse complement strand
TTCTAGCTTATGCGAATGAATATGACTAGGAAAGATTATAGAACATTAGCGTACGTGCTAAAGCGCACGAATTATGGTGAGGCTGATCGGATTCTAAATCTGATTACTCCCAAGGGGAAAGTTACCGCAATCGCAAAAGGCGTGAGGAAAGAGAAATCTAAACTGGCAGGCGGGGTGGAGATTTTTTCGCTAGTAGAGCTAAATTTGCATGTTGGAAGGTCGGAGTTTGCGGTAGTTACGGGTTCTAGGATGAAAAAGTATTACAGTAATCTCTTGAAAGATTATGGCCGTATGGAGCTAGCTGGTGCTATTTTAAAAAAAACTAATCGTTTGGCTGAGCATTCGGATAGCTCGGGGTATTTTAGGATAGTAGATCAGTGTTTGTGTGAACTAAACGATGGTTTAGATGATAACTTGGTGAGATGTTGGTTTATATTAAACACATTAAAAGTAAGCGGTGAAGAAGTAAATTTGTATCGTGATGTTAACGGAAAAAAGCTCAGTGCAGATGTGCGTTATGATTGGGATATTGGGCAAGAGGCCTTTTCGATGAATCAGAATGGGCTTTATGGTGCGGATGAAATAAAAATGTTAAGATTAATGTCTACTGCGGATCTGAAGACGGCGCAAAAGGTTAAGACGCTAGAGAATCTACTGGCTAAAATTACAGATTTTGCTAACATGGTGAGCGATGGTTAAGTGTGCTATAATATACAAGATAAAGAGGAGAAAATATGGCAGATTTTAATAAAGTACTAGCGCCAGGAGATTATCAAAACGGGGAATTAAATGTAGTGATTGAAATTCCAACTGGCTCTAATCATAAGATAGAATGGGATCGTGAGCATGCTTGCTTTATGTTAGATCGGGTTGAGCCGATGGCTTTCGCTAAGCCATGCAATTATGGTTTTATTCCGCAGACGCTTGACGAAGATGGTGACGAGCTAGATGTGCTGATGATTACTGATCAGCCGCTAACGACAGGAATTTGGATGAAGGCGAAGATACTGGGCGTAATGAAGTTTGTAGATGGTGGCGAGGTTGACGATAAAATTATTTGTGTGCCTGCTGATGACCGAAACAATGGGGATGCTTACCAAACTTTGGAGGATTTACCTAAGCAAACCTTGAAGCAGATTGAATTTCATTTTAATCACTACAAAGATTTGAAAGAAGCTGGAACCACAGAAGTAAAGGCTTTTGAGGATGTTAATTCTGCTAAAAATGTAATTGAGGCTTCGATTAAACGTTATCTTGATAAGCACCCAGATGTGGTTGCGATGAAGGCGATTGGCGAGACGATAAAGAAAACTAAGAAAGCTCTTACAGAACTATAAGTAGTTTGTTCGCGGTTTGTTTCGCGCCAGGTAAGAACTAAAAAAGCTAATCAGGTTTGTGCCCGGTACTGTCCGGCACTTAACTTGACTAGCTTTTTTGATTTTCGCTTGGGCTCACAAAAATGCTTACAAACTACTTATAATTCTGCTATAGATATTCTTACTTGCTGTGTGGTGTCGCGATGGCGAACCGTGACAGTATTGTCT
>JAZRRY010000078.1:0-6174 GCA_045651145.1 Candidatus Nanosyncoccus sp. | reverse complement strand
TAATCGTAATATCGACAAGGTTGAAGTCGTTACTGGCTACATCTATTTACCTGTGCCATTCCCACTACGTATCAAGCCTAAAGCCGCCACTACTATCATGAAAGAAATTGTTAAAAAAATCGAAAGATTACCGGATGTTACATCTGTTATGAACCAAGGAGTTACGGAAATCACTAATTCTCGCTAAATTATCAGCTACAAATTACCTGCGACCCTATGAATCAGCTCCAAACTAGGTTGGAACTGCTGGTGTATCGACGATGCCGATAAGACACTCATCGAGAAAGACGGGGTTTTCTACACGAGAGACGACATCCTAAAGGCCGAGCTTCTAACGGAAAGGAGACCCACCCTCTTTGCCGACGCAGACATTTGGTTTAACGAGGATTATTCCTGGTCGTATAGGGGTCCACGGGGAGTCCAGACTGGATTCCCAGGACAAGCGTACTGGGTTCGTTGTGGCTTCACCCGGGATGGTATTCCTAAGGGATATATCCTTACCAAGTCCGAAGAATCCTATAAATCATTCATTGTCTGTGACGACGACGGGAACAATCTCGGCTATCTGTGCGAGATTGACCCAGCCTAAGGCTCCATTTCAAAACCACCCAAGGGGAGGCCGAGAGGTCTCCCCTTTTCGCGACCTGAGTATGTTATAATGTGATGGTATGGACGAAGCAAAAAAGAGGCTAAATACCCTAAAAGAAAGCTTTTTAAAGGTTTATCAGAAAATGGGAATTCCTGATAAGTTTTTAAAAGTAGCAAAGCTCGAGAAAGAGGTTGCGGACCCAGATATCTGGAAAAATGTTCAACTCGCAACAGAAAAGAACCAAGAGCTAGCAAAATTGCAAGACGAAACTCGCCCCTGGGAACTGTTGCGAACCCAAATCGAGGATTTAGCAGAGATGATTTCGTTGGCAGATGATAGCCTGAAAGAGGAGATCGTTGGGCAAATTGAGGGCATGGATCAAAATTTTTCGGAGCTAAAGCAGGCGCTTCGTTTCAATGGAAAATATGATGATAGAGATACAATTCTCCGCATTACCTCTGGTGCTGGCGGTACAGAAGCCATGGATTGGGCGGGAATGTTGGAGCGGATGTATTTAAGATTTTGCGAGAAGAAAGGCTTTAAAGTAACCTGCTTAGAGCGCGTAGCGGGCGAGGAAGCAGGTATTAAAACTGCAGTATATGAAGTGACTGGCGCTAACGCTTACGGTTGGCTAAAATCCGAGCACGGAGTGCATCGTTTGGTTAGACTTTCTCCTTTTAACGCCAACAATTTGCGTCAAACCTCCTTTGCGTTGGTAGAAATTCTCCCCAGAATCACCGCAGACACAGATATAGAAATCGATGAAAAGGATTTACGAGTGGATGTTTATAGGTCTGGTGGCCATGGTGGCCAGGGCGTAAACACTACGGATTCCGCAGTGCGAATTACGCATTTACCCACCAACACAGTGGTGGCCATCCAGAACGAACGTAGCCAGATTCAAAATAGGGAAAAAGCCATGGAAATTTTGCGTGGTAAATTAGTGCAAATGCAGCTAGAGCAACACGCCGAAACAATCGGCGAGCTTCGCGCAGGGGAGTCGGCCGGTTGGGGCCAGCAGATTAGAAACTACGTTTTACAACCCTATAAGTTAGTTAAAGATACCAGGACGGGGTATGAATCTTCGGACCCTGACAAAGTATTAGATGGAGAAATCGAAGGGTTCATTGAAAGCTATATAGAAAACCAGAAATAACCACAACTAGACAAATACGGCAAATCATGGTATGATATAACTATCAAGCAAGACCTAATGGTTTTGCTTTGAAGAACATTTTTTCGAATAGAAGGGAATAAGGAGAGTTGTAAATCCAACCACGCATCATGGTACTAAAAGGGATGGAGTCAGAAATGGCTGAAACGCAAAATGAGGCAAAAGCCGATTCAATGGAAGAAGTTATCGTTCTGAAGCTTGAAGAGGAAACCAAAGACCTTCTCGCGAGGTTGATTCTTTCGATCGACGACCTATCTAAAACCGTGGAGGGTTGCTCTGGTAACGTCGGTACACTGACGGACGAAATTGGTGGCATTGGCTTCAAGCTAGACCGCGTCGGATCCAACCTGCATACTCTAATGCATTCAATCTACGAGCTTCGGCAGTATTTGCACTAGTATAGCCCTAGACAAACTTCGCGCTATCAACGATGGCATTAGAATCGCCCAGTAAAAAAATAACGAGCTTGACTGATGGCATTTTGAACCCGTTCTATCTGTACTCGACAAAACCTCGGCACCCCTTGCCGAGGTTTTTCTAGTTTGACTTCTAACTATCTCGTGATACAATACGGTGAAATCACGTACTCCAATCTGATGTACGCGGATAGATCATTAGAGACGAAAGATTCCTAGAGAAAGGGGATTCGTATGAGAGTCGCAGTGGAACTAAAAGATGTTAAGCCCGAGGCCGTCGCTTTACACTACGACGAGCTTATCGAGCAGGGGTTTCGTCCAAGCGAACTGTATGAGTATCTGCCTGACGGTGATTTGCCGAACCATCTCGAGTCGCTTCTAGATGACGATGTTAACGTCTACGACATCGTATCCAGGATGAGCCCCGAAGACATTAACAGATGTAAAGCAACGCTGTATGCACGCGCCAATTCAAACGCTATTGACGCGATGCGAGACATGGCACGGAAGAGGATTGACGACGCCAATTCCTGGATGGGGGTCAGTCCCTGAGAATATACAATGATTTCTTGAAATCTTTCGGGCAACCAGAGGCCCCCACCATGGGGGCCTTTTCGATGTAACCCCCTAGATTTTAGGGGTTGGCAAGATAAAATAAGTGTGATATAATTTAGTGGTTATCTAGACATAAGGTGAGGTCCGTAGGATGTCAAGCGGAAACCGGCCTAAAAGTCTAGTTATTTACATGTAAAAAATAATTAAAAATTGCGAGAAATATTTTGCCTGGTGTACAGAGGCGAAATGGCAATATAAAAGAAAGGAATAGGATGCAAGTCATTCTCGGCACCAAAATTGGTATGACCCAGATTATCGGCGACGATGGTGTAGTTACTCCTGTAACTATTCTCCAAGCCGGTCCGTGCACGGTGACTCAGATAAAGACTGTCGAATCAGACGGTTATAATGCTGTGCAAGTGGGCTACGGTCAGGGTAAGAATCTGAGCAAGTCGGTTACTGGCCACCTCAAAAAGGCTGGTGAAAACACAAATCCTAAGGTCCTCAAGGAATTTCGCCTAGAAATTGTTCCTGAGGATATGAAGCTAGGTGATCAACTTACGGTTGAGAGCTTTAAGCTTGGTGACAAGGTTGCGGTCACTGGTACGAGCAAGGGTAAAGGCTTTGCCGGTACGGTTAAACGTTGGAACTTTAACGAGTCGCGCAATACTCATGGTTTTAAGGGTAATATTCGTCGTGTTGGTTCGATTGGTTCGATGTATCCACAGAAAGTATTTAAAGGTAAAAAGATGCCTGGTCGAATGGGGCATGATCAAGTAACGGTCAAGAATCTTGTAGTTGCTTATATCGATGCTGAAAATAATTTGATCGGTCTAAAGGGAGCCGTTCCTGGACCACGTAAAGGTATCGTATCGGTGGAGGGAAAGGAGTAATATGGCTACACTTAATAAAGACATTTTTGGTCTAAACGTAGAAAATCATGAACTCGTAAAACTCGCCTATGATACTTATCTTGCAAATTCACGTAGTTCTCATGCAAAGACTTTAAAGCGCGGCGAAGTGCGTGGTGGTGGCAAGAAGCCTTGGAAGCAAAAAGGTACTGGTAGAGCACGTTTTGGTTCTACTCGCAACCCAATCTGGCGCCATGGTGGCGTAGCTGGTGGTCGTACTGGCGAAGAAAACTTTACCAAAAAGATCTCAAAGAGCTCAAAGTTACTCGCTGTAAGGCAAGCTCTTAGCATGAAGAATGCTGACAAGGTAGTATTCGTACTTGATCCAGCAGTCAAACTTGATGGTAAGACTAAAAGCGCAGTAAAAGTTTTGAAGGATATGAAGCTAGAAGGCAAAAATGTACTTGCCGTAGCAGCCGAAAAATCCCCAGAAGTTTTACGTTCAACTAATAATTTACCAAATGTTAAATTGGTACGCGCTAGCTACTTAAATGTATTTGATATCTTAAATGCAGACGCGATAGTGTTTAGTCCAGAAGCGTTAAAAATTACTGAGAAATGGTTGTTGGGAGAGGAGAAGTAAGATGGTAAAAGAAGATAAGACTAACATTGAACTTCATCTCTTAGAGCCGCGTGCTACCGAAAAAAGCTATCTTGAGCAAACTAACCGTACTTACGTCTTTCCCGTAAAGCGCAATACGGGCAAGCAAGAGATTGCTAAGATGGTCGAAAAAGAGTTTAATGTTACCGTAACTGATGTGCGTACATTGGTTCGCAAAGGCAAGAAAACTAAATTCAGTAAAGGCAAGCATGCTTATCCAGGTATTACCTATCGCCAGGATAAGAAATATGCCTACGTAAAATTAAAGAAAGGCGACTCAATCAAAGTATTTGAAGACGCCGATGAACCCAGCGCAAAGGATGCCGCAAAAACTAAGAAGGCAGACAAGAATGCAGGGAAGGAGAAAAAGTAATGGCAATTAGAGTATATCGCCCAACGACTCCAGCGCAACGTCAAAAAACGACCGAAGATTACGATCAGATTACGACAAAAAAGCCGCTAAAGTCGTTGACTAGAGCAAAGAAACAACAGGCTGGTAAGAACAATCAGGGACGCATTACCGTACGTCATCGTGGCGGCGGTGTTAAGCGTCATTATCGTATTGTTACCTATAAACTACCAGAAAATCTTACTTTTACGGTAGAGGAAATTGAGTACGATCCAAATCGCTCAGCTCGCATCGCAAGAGTCAAAGACGAAAATGGCATATATTATTATGTGCTCGCAGATACCAAGATGACCAAAGGTACAACATTTAAGGCTGGTGAAAACGCTGAAGTAGAGACCAGCAACCGTTTGCCTTTAGAAAACATCCCAGTCGGTACTTTTGTATATGCTATCGAACTGGCACCTGGCAAGGGTGCACAAATGGTTCGCGCAGCAGGTTCTTCCGCACAACTAATGGCAAAAGAGAATGGCTACGCTACGCTTAAGATGCCATCTGGTGAAGTACGTAAAGTTTTACTTGGCTGTGCAGCTTCAATTGGTACCGTTTCTAATATTCAACACCAAAACGTTAAGATTGGTGCAGCTGGCCGTCGTCGTCGTAAGGGTATTCGCCCGACCGTACGTGGTGTTGTAATGAATGCTGCTGATCACCCGCATGGTGGTGGTGACGGTGGTCGTCATGGTACTGGTAAGGCTCCTCGTACGCCTTGGGGTAAATTGACGCTGGGTTACCGCACTCGTCGCAATAAGAAAACTAATAAAATGATCGTGCGCAGTCGCCACGAAGGAAAGAGGAAATAATGTCTAGGAGCTTGAAAAAAGGTCCATTCGTGGACTATAAACTCGCTAAAAAAGTCGCTGCTCTCTCTAGTGAAGATCGCACTGTGATCAAGACTTGGGCGAGACAATCGACTATTTCGCCAGAAATGGTTGGTCGAACAATCGCCGTACATAATGGCAAAGTGCATGTTCCAGTGTTTATTTCAGAGAACATGGTCGGTCATAAACTAGGTGAATTTGCGCCAACTCGTAAATTTAGACGCCATGGTGGTAAAAAAGCAGCCGAAGCGGCGGCAGCGAAAGGAAAGGGGTAAAATATGGCAGATACTTATTTTGCACATGCATATGAGAAAGGCATCGATTCGTTACCACGTAAGACTAGCATAGTAGCATCTTTAGTGCGTGATCGTTATGTAGCGGATGCTGTAGTAATTCTCGAGCATACCCAGAGACGCGCAGCGCGTGCAGTTCTTAAAGCAATTGAATCTGCTAACGCTAATTTATTGAACAATACGAAGGTATCTATTGATCCTAAAACCGTAAGAATCGCAAGAATCGTTGTGACGAGTGGCACTAGGATGCGTAGATACAAGCCGGCATCGCGTGGTCGTGCTTTGCCTTACGAGAAAGTCAGCAGCAATATCTTTGTTGAAGTAGCTGGCGAAGAAAAAGTTAAGAAATCTGCATCTACTAAGAAAGCAGAAGCAGAGAAGAAGGAGAAAAAGTAATATGGGTCAGAA
>JAZRRY010000077.1:0-6922 GCA_045651145.1 Candidatus Nanosyncoccus sp. | reverse complement strand
GGTGCCGTAGCGATTGTCAAAAAGATGCTTGCAGTCAGCATCATTAACGTCGATCATGGGGTAGTCAAGAAGTCCCGCGCGTTGACGTGCGAAAAGACGGTGTATACCCGTTGTAGTTTCTTCGCAACCACCAATAATCGGCCATCTTTCTGATTCTGGCAGATTGTAGATGATTTTAAACAGGTCACCACCATCATCAATGAAGAGATCTGGCTTATGCTCAAGCACATTCAGTAAGTGCTCGTTGTACTCCTGAGGAGTAGCGTCATGAATGGCGAACACTTCAACTCCTAAAGTAGTCAACCCAGCCGCAACGTCGTCTTGTGTAGACAAAGGATTGCATCCAGTAGCATAAACCTGCGCCCCCATGTTCTTTAAAAGAAGAGCAAGTCGAGCAGTTTTAGCCTCCATATGGATAGACATACCAACTTTGTAACCCAAAAGGGGCTTCTTTTCGTTGTATTGCCTTTCAATTTCCTTAAGTGCACCCATGAAATCGTTAACCCACTGGATTTTCTTAATTCCATGGTCCGCCAGAGAATAATCTTTGACGATTGACATCTAACCTCGCCTCCTAATAATAAAAGAACTAAGACTAAAGCCTCCTCTCTACATTATAGTATAAAAACTGGGATAAGAAAAGGCGTTGTAAAACTTACAACATCAAATTTGGCCAGACCTATTTGACACAAAGCTTAAGCTTTGATAGTATATTGTTATACAAAAGATATTTTTATATGGAAAGGGATAAAAAATGAGAAAACAAGCACTTATTTCGTTAGTAGTTCTATCTGCTTTTGTTGGCTCCGTAATATCTGCTCCAGTGTTTGCAACAAACCCTTACGGTATTGAATACTCTGGTGGCCAGGATTTAGGAGCTGAAAATGTTAACATTGATCCAGAATTAATTGATAGTCTGACACCGTTGATTGATGGTGAAATAAACGTATCGGCACAGGATAATTGGCAAAAGGCTTATGTTTTATGGAGAGGCTGTCATCCTTTTTCCTATGTGAAAGTCTGGGAAAATAATCAATATTCTGAGGATGAATTAAAATACACGATTTCAAATGGTGATTATGTTGATAATATTAGTATAAAAAACATTATTGTTGAAGGCATGAATGTCTCTGAAGAAGCGCCAACTACAGTGGGCGTAAATATGACAAACGGTTGGATTTTTACTGGTTGGGGAAAAGATACAATTTTTAGCGATAGTGAGTGCACAAACAATATTTCATCTAACTTTGTTTCGTTATGGCCATCAGACGAGAGAAGAATGTTTGTAGAAACTACACAAAAATTAACCAAAGGTAGTAAAACGTTCACATCAAATGAATTATACTATGGAATTACCGATATAGACGCAGCACAATCTTATAAGATTATGAATAATGAAGCCAAGCTTACGCCAGAAAACATGTTTGCTAAATCTGCAGCAGCATTGCAGGATAACAGAAATTATAGCACTACTTACCCAGCCACTAATAACCTAAAAAACAAATACGTTGCGGATGGAAACTATATTTATTCCGAGTACGATGTTAGTATTGGTTCACCATATATGACTGATGGTGAAGATGGAAATCTTTTTGTCAAAGTACCTACCAGTGTTCAAGAAAATGGACTTGATGTAGTGTATGGTTTCGCAAGGCACGCTGGTAGTGGCGTAGGATATTATGCTAAACAATATAAGGTTGAATATGTTTCAGATAGTAATGGTACAATAACTGGCATAACTAACGAAGACATTGTTTCCAACGAGAACCCATCAGGTTCTGAATCAACTCCAAATGACGATTACGAATTGGATTATTGGACCGCCGATAAAGATGTTATCCTGGATGATGGTACTACGATTAAAACTAATGAGCCAATTACAATGGCACAAATCAAAGAAGTAGTAGTTAATGAAGACCTGATATTTACGGCGCATCATAAACCTATTGAAGAAGTAGAACCACCAGTAAGCGCTCCAGATACTGGTTTTAATACTGGAGAAACTAATGGTGTTGGTATTGGCATTTCTGTCACTATTATTGCATTGGGCGCATTACTAGTAGGTATTTTGCCAAAAATAGCTCACAATAGAATTACTTTTAAAAAATAATTCATTAAAAAAATCTCCCTATTTATTAGGGAGATTTTTGATTATTTGCTTTTATTATATTATTTACTCTTCGCTAGTCTCTTCAATGGCAGAAAGCAAAGAATCTTCAACATTTTGCTTCTTTTTCTTTGGCGCTTTTTTCGTGAGGACAATATCAATATCATAGCCGGTAAGCTTAGAAGCTAAGCGGACGTTTTGGCCTTGCTTGCCAATCGCAATGGATTGCTGATCTTCGGAGACATACACTTTGGCTTTCTTGTCGTCTATTTCAACTTTCATGATTTCTGCTGGGCTAAGAGCTTCACGAATATATTCTGAGGCGTTGTCGCTCCAGGTGACGATGTCAATTTTTTCTTTTTCACCGATTTCGTTCATGACGGCTTGTACCCTAATGCCACGACCGCCTACGAAGGTGCCAACTGGATCAATTCCAGGTACGGTAGACATAACAGCAATCTTGGTGCGGCGGCCAGCCTCGCGGGCAATTCCGCGGATTTCGACAGTGCCGTTTTCGAGTTCTGGTACTTCTTGGCGGAAGAGATATTCGATGAATTCTGGGCAGCCTCTAGAAAGGATAAGCTGTGCTCCACGTTCGTTACGTTCGATATTTTTAATATAAACTTTGATACGACTACTGACGCTATAGTATTCTCCATCAATTTGCTCGGAACGTGGCATGATTCCGCTGGCGCGACCAAGGTCAACGCGTACGAGCTTTGGTTCAACTTTAGATACAGTACCAGTAACAATGGTGCCAACTTTGTCTTCGTAAGCAACTAGTACGGCGTCGTTTTCGGCTTCACGGAGGCGTTGCAAGACTACTTGTTTAGCGGTTTGGGCAGCTACACGTCCGAAAGAAGTGACTTTATGCTTTTCTTCAACTACATCACCTATTTTGGAGCCTTTTTTGGCTTCTTTTAGAGGGATTTCAATGGAGGGATTGTAGGCTAAATCATCTTCGATTACTTCACGAGCTACAAATACATCCGCTTCACCAGTCTTAGTATTTAGTACAGCGCGAACATTCATTTCGCGATCGCCGTTGTCTTTGCGCCAAGCGGCAGCAATGGCTTGTTCGATCACGCCGAGGACTGTTTCTTTAGGTAGGCCCTTTTCTTCAGCGATTACATCCACCATAGTAGACATCTGCTTAAGGTCTAGATTTTCCATATTTCTCCTTTTCTATTTATTCCAGATTTTTCACTAAAAAACCGCCTCTATTTCAAGAGTCGGTCAAATCTGTATACCTCTATTATAGCATTCGTTATAGTTTTTTGCAATAGGTTGGCCCGAGCCTAAGCTCGGGCCTTTGTGGCCTCTAGAGGAGAATCAAGTCGCCGAACGGGCCGAGCAAGGTATCTTCGCCTGTCCAGTGATAGGCTTTTATGTCAACCACTTCGGTGGCGAAACAGTTTTCGAGTTTGTCGTCGAAAAATACCGTAATGATTGGGTTCAGGTCATATTACTCTATTAGCACTTGGTAGATTTCGTGACCAGGCTTCATGGGGCCTACTTCGCAGGAGCAGACTCCGCCATCAAATGGCGTCACGATTTTCTTGTCACGTAGGTACGCTAAGGTTCGGTCTACAATGTTGGATAGGATGAAGACCGAATCTTTTGTAGTTATTTAAGGTGCTTGTTGTATATTAAACCATATTAATGCTATTTTTGTAATACTTATTTCTTGTTAGTGGTTTTGTTGCGTTTTTCTTTAGAATTTGTTATAATAGAGGTACTGTTTATATTACTTTAAATACTTACAATAAAAAGGGAATTTATGAATTTAAAAGAAGAAGAACGTCGTGCGCGGTTGCTAAAATCTAGGGCCGAAAGGCTGCCAGATATTAAGAGGCAGTTTGAAGAAGCTCAGAATCGTAATTTTAACTCAAATTTTCAGCCTGGAGGCAAAGATGCCGAATTAGTGGGCAATGGTGGCTCTGTGGCAAAAAAGGGCTCCAAGGTGGCAAAAAAGGCCGTGTCAACCAAAACCGCAGCGAAAAAGGCTGCCAAAACAGCTAAAGCTCAGGCCAAGGCTCAGGTTAAGACAGAAGCTGATTCCCGTAAAGTGAATTTATCTGTGAGCGTGAAGAAGGGCGACATGGTGCGTCATCAGAGAATGTTATCTCAAGATGTCAACGCACAGGCGACTCAGCATATTATCGGTTTGCCGGTAAATAAATCTAGATATAATGGCTATGATGGTGCACAGGTGACTAATGCGCAGTTAAAGAATGCGCGGCCTGATCCCGAATCGGTCAGAATTATTCCGATTGGTGGCTTAGGTGAGTTCGGTATCGGTAAAAATATGACGATTATTGAGTATAAGTCTGAGATGCTGGTAGTGGATATGGGGGTACTATTCGCGGGTGAAGATTATCCGGGCGTTAACTATATGATCCCAGATATTAAGTATCTTGAAGATAATATAGATAAAGTCGAGGCAATTTGCTTTACGCATGCTCATCTTGATCACATTGGGGCTTGCAGACATTTACTACCAAAGTTTTCGCCTTTGACGCCAATTTATGCGACTGATTTTACAATTGGTATGATTAAGAAGCAAATGTCAGAGTTGCAGGATGAGCCAGATATGAATTATCAGGTAGTAGATCCGTTGAAGCATAATATTATTAAGATATCTGAGCATTTGTCGGTAGAGTTTATCCACACTTTACATTCAATTCCTGGCAATGCGGCGATTGTAGTGCGTACTCCTAACGGCGTGATTTATATGTCAGGAGACTGGCGTCATGAAGATCATCCGATGGGGGTACAGACGGATTACGAGCGAATTGATGAGATTGTGAAAAAAGAGGGTATCGATCTCATGATAAATGAGTCTACAAATATCGATTCCCCTGGTAAACATCCGCATTCTGAGTACGACGTGGGTGAGAATTTGGGTAAAGTGATGGATCATTATGCTGGGGGTCGGGTGATTATCTCTTGTTTCTCATCTCAGATTTCTAGGATTGAATTAATATTAAAAGAGGCGGCAGCTCGGGGCCGAAAGGTGGCGTTTAGTGGTTATTCGATGATTAATAACGTAGAGGTGGCGCTTAGAGCTCGCGCAATAAAGGTGCCTAAAGATACCATCGTAAAGATGGAGGATATTATAAAGCTACCTGATGAAAAGGTATGTATTGTGTGTACTGGTTCGCAAGGTGAGCTGAATGCGGTATTAAATCGTATGGTGACGGGTGCGCATAAGTATATCAAGATTAAATCTACTGATACGATTGTGTTTTCTTCTAATCCAATTCCTGGTAATGAGCCACACGTGGTGAATACTTTGGATGGTTTGCTGAGGGAGGGGGCGCAGGTAATTCAGAATGGCAAGACGCATCTTACTAATATTGGGCCTTTGCATCTTTCGGGTCACGCGTACTTTGAGGATCATGTAGAATTTGTGACTCGGCTTCATCCGACTAACTATATGCCTTATCATGGTGAGTTCTATATGCTGCAGCATAATGCTGAGATGGCAGAGAATGTGATTGGTATTCCGAGAGAGAGGATTTTGATTTGTGATGACGGTGATATTACCGAACTAACTAAGGATAAAAAGATTCGCAAAGCAGGCAGGGTGCAGGCTGGTAATAAACTATATGATGATGCTGATCAGCTAGTGCATGAAGCGGTGGTAAAGGATCGGATTCATATTTCGCGCGAGGGGATTTTTGTGATAGTGTTAACTCTTAGTAAAAAGACTGGACGTTTGATGAAAACACCTGATATCGTATCTAGGGCATTTATCTATCTAGATAATAGTGAAGAACTAATTGGTAAGATTAGGCATTATTTGCGCCAAAAGACAGATAAATCTATCCCTACAGATCCTGAGATGAAAGTCTTGAAAGAGGAGATCAAGGAAGATATTACGCATATTTTGTTTGATGCGACTGGACACACACCGATTGTGATTCCGGTGATTAATAAGGTATAATAGTACTATGTATGACGTAATAGTAATTGGTGCTGGAATGGCGGGACTGACTGCAGCGATTTATGCAGTGCGGGCTGGTAAATCTGTGCTGGTTTTAGAATCTGGCGTGGTTGGCGGGCAAATTGTAAATGCTCTGAGTATCGAGAATTGGCCGGGCGACTATAAAGTATCTGGTAAAGATTTAATGGACAAAATATCTCACCAGGCGAAAGAGCTTGGTGTAGAAATAAAATATGAGGAAGTGCTTTCGATTCAGAAAATTCAGAAGATTATAGATAAAGGTGCAGAAGGCACAGACGAAAAGCCTATTTTTGCGGTCAAGACTGATGAAGGCGAATATACGTGTGGTGCGATAATTGCAGCGACGGGCACGAAGCCGCGAGAATTAAGCGCGTCTCAGAAAGCGGATGCTGGTGAGAGGCCGATTTCTTATTGTGCTACTTGTGATGGTGCTTTATATAAAGATAAGCCAGTAGTCGTAGTTGGTAGTGGTAATACTGCAAAACAAGAGATAGCTTATCTTGAAGGAATCTGTTCGAAAGTTTATCATGTCCATCATGATGATCCGATTCCAGAGGGTACAGAGGCTATATTTGTAGCTATTGGAAGGGTGCCGAAAGCGGAATTTATGAAGGGGTTAGTAGAGATGGATTCTGATGGTTATATAGTAGCAAATGAATCGTGCATTACGTCTTGTGCGGGGATATTTGCGGCTGGCGATTGTCGGACGAAATCGGTACGCCAGCTTGTGACGGCGGCTGGTGATGCAGCGGTAGCGGCTGGGGCGGCAGTGGAATATCTGGGCAAGAATATTTACTAGTACGTTTCTTGGTGATATAATAATAGAGTGCTCGGATGGCGGAATA
>JAZRRY010000076.1:0-4109 GCA_045651145.1 Candidatus Nanosyncoccus sp. | reverse complement strand
TTTTGGTTTTTAAATTATTAAAGGTAGCTTGGACTTCGGGGAGAAGTTCCTGCGCACCAGAAATTGGAGATGTGTTAATCTTTTTCATATTAGTATTATAACATATCTAATGAACTTGAAAGTAATCGACCTGATTAGCTTATTTATAATTAGTATTGATGCTTGATTTTTTGCCAAATATCCGTAATCTTTATTATGCTATAATATAATTATGGATTTTAAAGAAGTGGAGGTGGCGCGCCAGAAGTATTCTGAAAAATATCAAGCTACTTCAAGGAAGCGAAAAAAATACGTTGCGATTGTTTTTGGCATAGTTCTTGTTATTGATCTTGCAATTCTTATGTTTTTTATTAGTCAAAACTATTTCAGTGTTTTTGCTGGTGATTTAACCTCTTCAATAATGATAATTATTCCAGCATTTATGATTGTTTTGCTGGAGCTAGTGTTTATAATTGTAATGGTTTATATCTGTACTGGCGGTGATAATGTTGCTGAAGAGTACCAGGCTTATAGACATGCTTATAAAAGATATTTTATTACTCGTCAGTTGGCTAGCGTTTTTACAGACTTAAATTATAATCATGAACTTGGCTTAAATAAGAAGCTTCTTGATGATACTGGGCTTATCAATACAGGTGATTTTTATCAATCTAATGATTTTGTATGTGGAAAATATAAAAAAGTATTATTCAAGCAGGCAGATGTACAAATAGATGAAATTCACGAGGAAAAAGATGAAGACGGTAATACTGAAACTACGACTGTTACGATTTTTCGTGGTAGATACCTTATCTTCTCTTTTCCTAAAAAGTTCGAATATAAAATGGTGATTTCTTTTAACGGGTATAATGGGTTATATCTTAATCCTAAGACTGGGCGTGGATTAAACCGTATTGAAACCGAATCGACAGAGTTTAATAAACGCTTTTTAGTTTATGCGGAGGATGGTTTTGAAGCGTTTTATATTTTGAATCCAGTTTTTATTGAAAATCTAGATAAACTAGGTCAACAATTTGATAATAAATTAGAACTTTATTTTTCTGATAATAACCTTTATGTAGGACTTAATGATGGTGGAGATGCTTTTGAACCACCAGATCCTAATGTTCCTATTAACGAACGTGAGGAAACGGCGAAAGTAATTAAAGAAATGAGTTTGATCGTTAAACTGATAGATGATTTGGATTTAGAAAAAAAATAGTAGTTTATTATTAGTATATCGTGGTAGGAGGGGTGTGTACTTTTTGGGGTATAGTTTGATAATAGTGTCTACTTTTTGCAATGAACCCCAAAAGTTGCACTTTTCCAGATATGAGAATATCTTCAAATCAAAAAGCGCTGTTTTCTAAATTGAGCAGGAGTCATACCATTTAGTTTTTCGCTAATTCTTTCGTTGTTGTAGTATGCAAAGTATTCGTGGGTGGCTTCCAGGAAATCGTCAATAGTTTTGTATTTGTTGAGATATAGTAATTCGGTTTTGTAAATCGAGAAAAAGCATTCCGCTCGGGAGTTGTCTAGGCAATTACCTTTCCTACTCATACTCTGGCGAACACCTTTTTGTGTAAGGCGCTCTTGATAGATTCTATGTTGGTATTGCCATCCTTGATCAGAATGCAAAATTAAATTTGTACCATTTGGTATTTTATCAAAAGCTATTTCAATCATCTCCATTACTAATCTAAGATCAGGATGCTTTGATATAGCGTACGAAACGATTGAGCCGTCATATAAGTCAATTATTGGTGAGATATAGCCTTTTTCATCGTTGATTGTTACTTGTGTGACATCCGTAACCCATTTCTGATTGGGAGCTTCAGCCGCAAAGTCTCTCTTTAGCAAATTCGGTGCAATTTTGCCAACGGTACCTTTGTAGGAATTATATCTCACTACGCGAACCTTAGATGCAATTCCTATTTCACGCATTAAACGGTAAATTCTTTTATGATTGTATTTTTTACCTCTGTTTTTCAGTTCAAGAGTTATTCTTCTGTATCCGTATCGTCCTTTATGATTATGATAAATATTACTAATTTCTTGCTTTAAATCGGCGTCCTTGTCTGGTTTATTGAAACATTTTACGTGATAGTAATAAGTTGATTTTTTAACGCCGGATACACCTAGGAGGAGAGCTAATTTGTATCCCATCTGCCTTAGTTCCCAAATCGCTAAAGCCTTGGTTTGCGATTCTCCTTGCTGGCAACTAAGGCCTCTAGTTTTTTTAAGTAAGCATTCTCCGCCCTAAGCCACTCCACTTCTTTTTCTAAAGACGGGCTACCTTTTAATCTATTAGGTTTTGGAAATTCTGGCTGTTTTCGTCTTGTATGACCTCCAAGCTTAATTCCATCCAAAGCTTGTGGACCTTCAATTTCGTAAATCCTAGTCCATTCTCTCACTGACGTAGCACTCGGTATTCCTAACATTTTAGCGACTTTCTTATATCCGTAACGTTCTTTTAAGTGTAGCTCCACTGCCTTTCGTTTGAAATCGCCATCGTAGATTCCTTTAGATTGATTTTTCATATATTTAGCGTACCATATTATTTCTGATTCCAAAAACGGTAAAGCCTTAACTGCTTGCTTTGGGATAGCTGCAGTTAAGGCTTTACCTGGTACATTTCATTGTTGAATGTGGTTTATAAATATGGGTTCACTTCATTTAAGGGGACAGTTCACTCTACGATCCCAGCAAGCACCTCAGCGAGGAGCCGTTGGAGCGACCATAGCTACTGGCAGGACTCACACTGCTAGAATTGACGTACAGGTAGTACATACTGTAACCATCGTAGTAAGTAGAAGACCAGAAGCCGCCGTAGGAGCCCTGACCGCCCGCCGAGCCACCGCTGAAGTAGCCAGAGAGAGGCGTAGAAAGAGCGTTTTTGAAACTTGTGGCGTCGCTACTATAGGTTGTGTAAAGAGCTCGGTATTCGCCGGAGGAGCTACCCGTTGGCATACGCCAACCAGCTGGGCAGAGATCGTATGAAGCGTTACCGGTACTACTACCAACGTCGTAGCAATAAGAGCCAGCTGAGGCAGCCCAGTAGTTGTAATAGACGCCGATTCTACCGCTACCTGAACCATATGATGTGGTAGTAGTATCTTTATAGTCTGCGTTGGCTTTGGCTTGGTTGTAGACATTGGATGAGCTACTGGAATCCCATTTTACGAAGCCACTGCTGGCATATTGGGCTCCAGCAGAGCGGTTACCGGATTTGAGGGAAGTAAGAGAAGCATCATTTACGTGAGTATTAGAAGTAGTTAGGCCGTTTAGGATTGTGGAGTTAGTGAGATCTAGCCTTAGGTTGTCTAGCATCCAGCATTTACCATCGGCAAGGCGTTGGATTTTGTATTCTTCGCCATCACGAGCATCTTTTACTAACATTGCAGTGGTTGTACAATCAGAATCAGAAATTGTTTGCATGGTTAACTCTTGCCACATCGCATAAAGGTGGAGATTATTAGTGGTGGAGCCATCAAGTGTCCAAGCTTGGCTTGGAGAATATTGAGTGCCAGAGCATTGATCTAGATTATTTCCTGTACCTGTAGGCATAACGGTGCACCAACCGAGGAATTTGTAACCGGATCTTACTGGAACGTTTGAAGCGATGTTTACAGTTGAACTCATAGAAGTTGAATCTACGTCAGTTGGCATGTTTGATATAATACTGTCGTCGTAAGTAATGGTATATGGTATAGCATTTGCTACTAAGATTACATTATAAGTATTAGTATATGAACCTACTTTAGTAGTGCTATCTACTCTAGCACCAATAGCTAGAGTATATTCATTAGCAGTGGAGTTTGCTGAGTCTGTAACGTCTAGAATATCACCAGTTGATGGTGGAGCTGGAAGAAAAGATGTATTAGTAGAGCAAGTACTAGTGGCTGGATCAGTGCAATACTTACTAGGAAGATATCCCCACTTGTTGTTATAGGCTGTACCAGTTAGAGATGAGAAGGCTTCTTCAGTGGTTGGTTCAGAAACTGATGTAAGATAATTACTGGAACTAGTTGAATTGATAAGTTTATTATTATCAGAAGAACTTGAACCAGCAATACTTAGGGTATAGCCAGTTTGGTTATTGGTAGAGGCACTGATATTGACATTGTCTG
>JAZRRY010000075.1:0-2092 GCA_045651145.1 Candidatus Nanosyncoccus sp. | reverse complement strand
CGCAATCCAACCTCGGGGTAATTCCAGGACAAAATCTAATAATAAGCCCCAGAAGTTCTTCCGTCGCAATGTGGCGTCATTTTATCTCGGCATCTTTTTTTCGTAAAAGATCGGTGAGCTTTGTTGGATCTTTGTATCCAGATTCAGATTGCCTCCCAGCATAAATTTGGGCGCCACCTTGTCCTATGTAGTTAAGAAGTGCAGCGACAACCTCTTCTGCCGAGCAATCGTAGGGAGGGGTTAAGCTATGTGCCGGCCCCCAGCCTAAATCGAAGACCTGACAACTCCACTTGTTGTTATGTGAGTCATACCTGTACCGCACAATCTCATCCCTAAATAGGTAGTGAATCACGAAATAATCTAGAGATATTTTGCTAGACATAAAAACTCCGTTTCTGACAGAAGACCGAAAGGTACTAAGTATAGGTTTACTTACTACTGAGTATTATAACATGGATCAAGAATTTATTATTGCCGACCTCACCGAGAATTACAAAAAAAGTTCGACTCGATGTTAAGCCAATGCAAAGCTTGGTGATCTCGGCGAGAGTCGAACTCGCGTTGTCGGGATGAAAACCCGATGTACTAACCGTTATACTACGAGACCGTAGGTTTATTATACCAAAAATTGTCAAAAATTACAAATGTAATTATATTTTACATGATAATTTGTGCGGCCAAATGGTGGTTCTGGGTAGAATTTAATAGTAGTGCGTTCGACATCACAGTTACTGCGTAGCGAATCGGCAATAGGGGCAGTTTTTTCCTGATCATGCAAGATTAGCTGTCTTAATGTGATTGGGGTAAAGCCGATTTCGATGTGTTTATTCATAGTGGCTTCTAAGTCGCCAGAGAAATTTTCTGAATTGATGAGGTTTTCGTAGAGATAGTTTTCGTAATAGTCAGAAGCTAAGCTTTCGATTCGGGATTTGGTGAGGCGTTCGGGCTGCAGAAAGATAGAGGCTACGACACCTATTAATGTAAATATCACAGCTAGAATTATGATGATAATAATAATCTTTTGCGTAGAAGAAAGCGGTGCTTTAGTGGGTTGACGTTTTTTATTCTTAGGAAGAATGATTTTATTGTTGTGTTTTTTTGCTTTTGCCATATTGATATATTACCACAAAAACTATTTTTGTGTTAAGATAGTAAATATGAATAGGTTTTTTAAGCGAACAAAAATATTGGCCACAATTGGCCCCGCTACCAATTCTGCTGAAATGATTGAGAAGGTTATTATGGCGGGCGTTAATGGTTGTCGCATGAACTGTTCTCACGGCTCAAATGCGGAGCGTGACCAGCAAATCAAATGGATAAGAGCTGCTGCCGAGAAGAAGGGTAGGAGCGTAGCAATTTTACAGGATTTGCAAGGGCCGAAGATTCGTTTAGGCGATATTAAGGACGATTATCTTGAGCTTAAAAAAGGTGATGAAGTAATACTTGAATCAAAAGAATTTGAGCACGATGGTGGGTTAACTTTGCCGGTGCAATTTAATTTGGCTGAGAAGGTGAAAGTCGGGGAAGCACTTTTTCTTTTTGACGGCAAGATTATCACTGAGGTAATTGAAATTGTGTCTGACACTGCGATTAAGGTCAAAGTTAAGAATAATGGCTATGTGATGTCAAAAAAAGGCATTAATGTGCCGGATACGGATTTTGGTGGCGATATTTTGACGTCAAAAGATATGGCTGATATTGAGTATGGGTCAAACTGTGATTATGATTATGTCTCTTTGTCGTTTGTGCAATCGGCGGGTGATATTGAAAAGCTAAAGCAAATATTATTATCACGTGGATCTACAGCTAAGGTAATCGCAAAGATTGAGACAAAAAAAGCGATTGAGAGCGATGAGAAGCTGGAGGATATTGTGAAGGCGGCTGATGGAATTATGGTGGCCCGTGGAGATATGGCCGTAGAGGCTGGAGCTGAAGTGGTACCAATCGTACAGCGTAAAATTATCGCTTTATGTCGTGCTCATGCTAAGCTTTGCATCGTGGCAACCCAAATGTTCAGTTCGATGGTAGACAATCCTACGCCTACTAGAGCAGAGGTTTCGGATGTATCTACTGCTGTGGCACAAGGTACGGA
>JAZRRY010000074.1:0-2209 GCA_045651145.1 Candidatus Nanosyncoccus sp. | reverse complement strand
ATCTATATTAGCATTATGGGTATCAGTACCAGTACCATTCATAGTACAAGAAGCTAGTACATTAATATTAACTTCATCTACTAGTGAATCATTAGCTAGACTATTAGAAGACATTAAAAATAGACCAGAAAGTAAAGAGATCCCAGCTAAACCAAACGTAATAGTAGATAACCTATTTATATTCATATAGTATGGTATTAACGTTAATGGTTATAGTATTATTTTAGCATAAATGTTACAAAAATAGTGACAAAATAGTAATTAATTATTACATATTCAATATACATCTAATAGTGCGGCCAAAGCGCTTGTCGTTAACATCAGTACCTAGTTTTGCACTAGAGCTATCTAATCTCAGGCTGTAGCAGATCAACATCAGAGTCTTCGGTGGCGGTATTCTTGGCATAGGAGCCAAAAAGGTAGGCGTTTTTTATGCCATATTTCCGACCAACCTCGGTAGCTTAGTATGATCTGCTCCAAGATACTTATCATTAGTATAGCCAATAACATAGATAGAAAAGCCTGAGTTATCGTTACAGAAGGCTGTAAGAGTAGTGGTACCAATACCTTCTTCATATAGACCATTAGCAATATTAGCATTATGAGTATTTATGCCAGAAGAAGATATAGTACATGATACTGGTACTTCAACATTAGCATCTGCTGGTTCGTCAGCCAAGATAGATGGCGAAGATAATATGAAGCTAGAAATAAAGGTAAAAGATAGCAAAAAGGCTAGTGAACAAAAATAACATAAGGTATGCTTATCCTGTCTTAAAGCCTTTATCATAAGCTTAATTATATATGAGTTTTGGTGGAAAGTAAATGGATGCTCAAGCTTTTTTACTTCCAATATGCGCGCCTATCAATTCGCACATCAATATATTCAAAATCATTAATTCCCTTTTCTGCCAAGTAACGAATCATTCGATCAGCATCCTCTGCTATAATCGCCGAATCACGATCAATTGTAGTCTTTATAAAACCATTATAACCATCAAGATAAAAATCCACTTCACGAATGGCCCCAGTAGGAATCACTGCTCTAATTGGCGTATAGCCTAAATCGCGAAAATCTTGTTCAGCCTGACCAATATAGGCGTTCATCCGACTAGAAATCTTACCACCCGCCGTAGCGTCCTCGTCCACTACTTCAATTGTGGGTTGCAAAGCATCGTTATTCCCTACTTCCCTAACATCGGCAGAAACATCACCGTCAAGGCTAGGCTGTTCAGTTCTAAATAAATAAAAACAAAGATAAATCAAAATTCCACCAAGAGCAACAAACCCAACAATAGTCAAAATTACACGCCACGCAGCCTTCTTTTTATCCTTTTTACGAGCCGCCATTCGTTCATTTCTAGTCTCTAATCGCTCTCTACGTTCGCCGATAGTACGGCCAGAACGAATTGTGGAATTTTGATTCATCTTACGGCGAGCCAGAGTAGGCGCGGCAGGCTTAGCGTCCTTAGAATCATTAGTAGTTTCGGTGTTTTTCTTTTTCAAAATGTCCATACACCCCTTTTTAAGCTTCTGCTAGTATTATCTCGGCTAATTGCTCGGCGGCATCCGCGCGTGCTTCTATGTATAGACGCTCAGCCATCTCGGCGCGTTGTTTAGGGGACTTGATTAAATGTTGAATCTCTTTAAGTAATTTTTGGGGGTCTTCCATCATTTTAGAATCATAAAGAACCGCTGCAGCCTTGGCGTCTCCTAGGCGATCGGCATTTTTGACTTGGTGTCCGCCAGGAAGGCGTTCAAATGGGACTAGGAGCGTTGCTTTTTTTAGCATCGCCATCTCGGCAATAGTGGTAGCGCCTGCCCTTGAAACAATCAGATCCGCTGCGCCCATTAGCTCGTTCATGGTGGTATTAAATTCCCACATTCTAAAGTTGGATTCTAGAGAAGCCTTGCTCCAGTTTTCGTATTTTTTAAGATCTACCATGTTTTCGTAATGTTTGCGCCCTGCAATCAGGCCGACTGAGGTAAACTTCAGCAAGTCTGGCAATATGATGCGAGTAACTTCATTTAGGTTTTCGGAACCTTGCGAGCCACCAGTAATTACTACTAGAGGTTTTTCGGGACTAAACGAGAAAGCTTTTTTAAGTGCGGCAACTTTAGATGGGCTAACCGGCTTAAATTCTGAAGCGACTGGAATGCCCGTCCAGACATAATTGGGGTGAGAAGTGGGATCGTAGCCATGTCGTTC
>JAZRRY010000073.1:0-1980 GCA_045651145.1 Candidatus Nanosyncoccus sp. | reverse complement strand
ATATCTATAGCGGAGTTAGAGACCCTTTATTCTGACGTAGTGCATCAAGCGCCCAGTTTAGCTACTTTTGTGGCAGACTCTGTGGATATTAATAAGCTCGGTGGTAGCCTTAAAATTGCTGAGGTGTTAAATAAAAAGCCGTTAGATTATTTACAGAGTTTGCCAGAAGGAAAAATCACGATTGGCGTAAGTGATTATTCTAAGAGAAATTCGCGAAAAACTGCCCTTGATGAAGCATTGAAGCTGAAAAAGATCTTGGTGCGACATGGACGTAGTGTAAGAGTGGTAGAGAATAAGGAGGCGGTATTGTCTTCGGCTACAGCTCTACATAATGGATTAAGCGGAAGAAATGAGCGCAAGATCGAATTAATTAAGGTCGAAAATGAGTGGTACAAGGTAATTGGTGTTCAAGACATTGATGCATATGCTAGACGAGACCAAACGCGGCCTGCCCGAGATGCGAAAGTCGGGATGTTGCCACCGAAGTTGGCGCAAATCTTGATTAATCTTTGTGGATCACTGGAGCCTAAATCGGTAGTATTAGATCCGTTTTGTGGCACTGGAGTATTGTTACAGGAGGCATTATTGATGGGCTATCGGGTATACGGTACCGATAACAGTGAAAGAATGGTTGAGTATAGCGAAAAGAATTTGAAGTGGCTGTGTGCGAATTCAGAAAAGCTGTTTTCGGCGCATTTCGGAGGCTGCTGCCGAGAATTAGTGCCCGAGCCCCGTGAAGACGGGCGCGAGGGGCACGGCGCAGAAAACAAGCTTTTTGAAGTCGTACGGGGCGATGCAACTTCTTTTACTTGGACTCGGCCGATTGATGCAGTGGCGTGTGAAGGGTATCTGGGAAGACCTTTTAGTAAAATCCCAAACGATATGGAGCTAAAAAAGCAAAAACAAGAATGTGGGGTAATAATCCTTGGTTTTTTGAAGAATTTGGCCGGACAGATTGAAAAAGGCATACCAGTAGTGATTGCGGCACCAGCGTGGCTAAGGCCGGATGGATTTTACGAAAGATTAGAAATTCTTGACGAAATAGATAAACTGGGGTATAATGTTAATAATAAATCGCGTAAGGGGCTTTTTTATCATCGTGAAAAGCAGGTCGTCGCGAGGGATATATTAATTTTAAGGAAGAAGTAAATGTCACACGTAAAAGCTGGTGGTACCGCCAAGAATGTACATAATAATGCTGGACAACGCCTTGGCGTTAAGCGTTTTGGTGGTCAAAAGGTAAAGAATGGTGAAGTATTGGTGCGTCAGACTGGTGCTACTAAGATTGCTGGCCCTGGTACTTATATGTCGCGTAATTTTACCATTCATGCTGCCCGAGACGGCGTAGTTACCTTTGTGAAGACCAAAAAGACTCATTTTTCAGGCAAATCTTTGCCAAGAGTAAGAGTTGAGGTAAGATAAAGAATAGCTCCCTAGGGAGTTATTTTTTGTGGTATAATCTTGTTATGGCTAAGAAAAAGCATTCTCGTTTTCCTTTTCGGACAATATTGATCATTTTGACCATTGTTTTGGTGGTTTATGTGGTTTATCAAAACTGGCCTGATATTCTTGATACTCTTGACCACCTAAGCGAAGCAAATGTTTTCGTGCTTCTATTATTAATCCCTGAGCAATTATTCATGTATTATGCGTGTGGGCAAATCTTCTTTTCGTACTTACGAAATAGACAGAATGTACGAGAATTTACTAAGGGCGAGATTTTACGCATTTCTACAGAGCTTAATTTTGTAAATCATGCGGTGCCGGCTGGTGGGGTCGGCGGGCTAGCATTTTTGACATATCGACTTTTTCCTTATAATGTATCCGCGGGTCAAGCGAGTTTCCTCTATTTATTCCGCTATGCGGTTACTACGGTTATTAACTATTTACAAGCGTTAGTTGCGATTGCCGTGCTTTTGGTTTGCAATTTAATACCAGATGAAGCGAGATGGATTATTCCAGTTTCACTACTAATGAACT
>JAZRRY010000072.1:0-4901 GCA_045651145.1 Candidatus Nanosyncoccus sp. | reverse complement strand
TGTAACTGTGCGATTCGTGTTGGGATTAGTCGTTATATTATAAGGAATATTTATATCTTCTCCAGCATATGCATTGTCCTTAGCCTTATCACCAGGATCAACTTCTGTAGTATTTGTGAAATTATATGGCACTATCACATTTAGCGTAGCCTCTTGGGCTGACGGATCAACCGTCACTTTATAACGTTCATTAGCTTTATGCCCAACATGATCAATTGTAATTTTACTAGGAGAAGTCTTCGTTTTGTCATTGTAATTCGTAATAGCTTTAGCCCTAAAAGTACTTCCTGGGTCATCTAGATCTATGTAAGAATCGATTTCATCGGACGAATATTTAGTTACGATACCAGAAGCCTCAGAATAATTTCTTATCAAACTGTCTTTATCAAAAGCAACAGAAAAAGCATTATTCCATCCAGGACTATTTCCAATTAGTGTATTAAACCTAGCACCAACCGTCTTTGAACCGTCGGTGTTAGTTTTATCATCCACCACTACACTATTCGGCTTTAAATTATAGCCATATTGCGCCAACGGCGTATATGTCCCTTTTAGAGTAATCGTATCTGTAGGCTTTGCATAAATCGTATTTGTCCCATATTCACCAGTATTCTTTTTTGCCTCAATTCTAATTTTAGATGTAAGAGTTCCTTCGCCGTAAGCACATGCCTTAACTAGAACTTCCTCATTAACAGCATTACCCTTTGGCTTAAATATTATCCTATAGCAGACGATTATTCCAGGACTTACTTTTTCTTCTGTTATATTCCATACTGGATTTCCATTCGTAGGGAATGTACCATTTTTTAAAACCTTCCCCCAAGCAACATTATCCCAATCGGAATCAGATGTACCCCGATTTGTCTTTTTTTGAATACGATAGTTTGATGACCCTACACTACTTAATCTCTTCATATTGAATTTAAAATTCACATTACAGCCATCCACGTTACCACAATTAACATATTTACTAACACCTTTATCATTCTGTGTTGTGTACCCAGTAGATTCACCACCAACAATAGCCTCGGCCTGAAATCGCTGTGGCTCTGGAATAGATACCCTTAATACTACAGTGTCGGAGTCGCAATACTCCGCGCCCCACGACGGTTTTGAGCCTTCCATACACCTATAGGCCTGTATATCTAAATTATATATTCTCCGACCATTCTCTACTTTATATTTATTACCTTCTAACTCCATCATTTTATCGATGTCAAGCGTAATACTATATGCGCTTGCAGTGATATTATTACCATATAAAATCTCCGGACGCCAAAAACTAGTAGGGACTCCAGAAAAAGCCTCGTAATTTTTTACATTATCATAATCTGTGCCACTAATATAATTACTGCCACGAACCAGCTTTACGTATGTTGCTTTAGAGCCCTCGCCAAGACAATGCTCCCCATCATTAATGAAACAAATAATCGTACCCCTCAAATAAATCGTCGCTTTACCACTGTTAGTATTAAGATCCGCACCATATTTCAAATCAGACTCTGCATTTGTATTACTTAACCATAAAGCTCCCGTCCTTATGGGTCTCGAAGCGCAAGCACGCTCGACCGAAGCATTTACAGATGAGGGGACATATTGACATACTTGAGCATTCGCATCATCACCCCTCACCAATGCCAGTAACGGCAACATAAAAAGTCCTAGAATAATAAGATATTTCTTCGTTTTCATTTTCCTCCAAGCATCTTCTTATCAAAACCTCGCTCATCTGCTAATTCCTGATAATACTGCGCTACCGATTCATCCCCAAACTCTCGCTCATACCAAGACACCGAAAAAGCCGAATAAGCCGTAGGATACACCTCATCAGCCTTATGTACATCATTTAATATTTGCTCCTTAAAATCATAATCTGGATAATCCAAATAGTTAGAGAGGATCCCAGCTCTATCACCATATAAACCAGACTTCGCCTCAGCATCCGAAGTCTCGGCAATCTCGCGGTCTACTAGCTTGATATATTCATTTAAATCATCCACCGTAGCCTCACCACCCATAGCGATGCTAGTATAATCTTTTTCTTCTACATTTGTCACTTCGTTGTTCGAGCTAACTCTTAGAACCACTAGCCAGACAATTAAGCCAATCCCCAAAGCAACCAAAAAAGCCAAACACACCTTAAGTATTATCTCGCGCCTTGAACTTAAACCACCAACCTCAACGTTTTTATCGTTCATGTTTATATTATAGCATAAGCGCCATAGTTTCTAAACTTTTAATTCTATTTTACAAAATTATCTCTCAGCCACGCATCCGCCGGCCCTGCCGACATCAAAAGAATTAAATATTTGTTTTCCAAGTATTTTTGCAATTTTTTGACCAATTCATCATCCGCCTCTGCCGCCTCCACAACTTCCGAATTAGATAAAGTCGCAATAAAGTCTTCTGGTTTCAAGACCTCCAAACCAGGATCTTCTCTTGTTAGATATGTCGGCAACCAAAAAACCTTATCTACACCAGCAAAAGCGTCTTTATATTCATTAAAAATCTTATGTTGACGAGTATTCTGATGGGGCTGGTATACTACCACGATGCCTTTTTTATTACAAAGCTTCGCTTCATCTTTTGCCACATCTATAGTAGCTACAATCTCTTCTGGATGATGTGCATAGTCAGAATATACATTATCAGCTATTTTTTCAAATCTACGCCCCACGCCAGGAAATCTGTTGAGTAAACTCACAACTTCCTCGCGTGAAATTCTTGGTGCCATCTCCACAATTGCCGCCGCTGCCAAGCTCGCGTCTTTGCGTCGCTTTTCCCCTGCTAACTTTATCTCTTCTTCGCAAATCCCTTCTTCGATCACTTTACGACTCTGCGATTTAAACTGCCTAAAAGCCTCCAGGTAATCTTGTTTTGTAGGATAAATATCAGGATGATCATACGATACCGCCGGAATCACCGAAAGCCAAGGATGATACTTTAGAAAATTACGATCGTATTCATCGGCTTCATAAATAAAAAATATATCATCTTTGTGATAAGCTCCGCTTGGCGCAAACCCAAGAGTCGTCCCTACAATATACGATGCCGGCAACTTAGCTTCCCTCGCCACAAAAATAATCATTGATGTAGTAGTAGTCTTACCGTGTGTACCAGCTACCGCTACCATTTTTAGACCCAATTGCTCTACTAAATGCGCAGTAAAATCATCCCGCTTAGTACATTTAATACCAAACTCTAGTGCCAAAACCAACTCTGGATGATCGTGTGGCAAAGCCGAAGTATATACAAACCAATCTATTCCCTCCTTCAACTTTTGCTTCAAAAACTCCCCATCTTGCTTACCGATTTTGACTTCTATTCCCGCTTTTATGAGTTCATCATAGATTGCACCCTTACTAAGATCCGAACCACACACATCGTAGCCGGCCTGCTTTGCCATCAAAGCTAGTGGCCCCATGCCCGTTCCAGATATACCTGATATATATACTTTCATGATATAATTTATTATACAATGAAAATAAATTCCGAACAAGAAATGCTAAACTTCGGCAAAGAGTTTGCCAAAAAATGCCAACCATCCAAAGATTCAGCAAGCGTAATCGAACTAATCGGCGATGTCGGCGCCGGCAAAACCACTTTTACGCGCGGCCTAGCTAAAGGCCTAGGGATCAAAAAACCTATCACTAGTCCTAGTTTTACCATTGCCAAATCATATGCTTTGCCTAGTAACGGAACATTCACGCACTACGACTTTTATCGCCTCCCTGAGCCTGGCCTCATGGTTGAAGATCTTGAAGAAAACCTTAGAAGTCCAAACAACATCATCGTAATCGAATGGGGCGAATCCATCACTGATCTTCTTCCTAAAGACCATATTAAAATTACAATTTCCTACAATAACGACGGTTCCCGCGAGATAGAAACAAATCTATCTATGTAATAAGAAAATACTTTAATCTGCTCTGCGGGACATAAAGACTGGCCAGAGCGGCCTTGGAGCGTGCCCGAAGGGCACGTTTAAAATATTTTCTTATTACATATTATAGAGTATAATTGTCTACATGAAACTATATTTAGATACCAGTTCCCCCGAAACTATTCTTAAACTTGACGATCACGAATATCGCTATAATTTCGATCGTGACCTAGCCGAAAAACTGCTTAAATTCATTCATGACAAATTGCAAGAAAACAATAAGGATTTTAAAGATATCACAAAGGTCACTTTCATGTCTGGCCCCGGCTCGTTCACCGGGCTTCGTATTGGCGCAACTGTAGTTAATACCTTAGCCTCCGAACTAGACATCCCATTATGCGATCATCACGGCAATAAACACCCTATCATTATCCCAGATTACGGACACGGCGCTAATATTTCTAAACCCGTCAAATAGTTAAGACTTATTCTTAACTAGAGCATGTGCTACTATTGCTGCTAATATAGCCGCTACCGCCAGTGCGATTCCTTCAACAGTGGCTAACATTATATATCCTTTGGTACCATCTGGCCTAACTGTCATACTCTTACCTAGGGGCTTGATATATGTTGGGTCAGTTGGATCGTAAGCAATCTGTATACCACTAGCATCGGCTAACTCTGAATTTACTACCTCTAGATCCATATTACTAAATGCCACCCCAAACACCGACTCCTTAGAATCACGATCAGCATGAAAAATCCTTACTATTGAATCCTCGCCAACTTCCACATTAATACCAGAGTAAGCATACTCCTCATCACCTACCGCCGTCAGCACTTCGCCCTTTTCGTTTATCGTAAATTCGCCTCGCATCTCCTCATGAATCCCACCTAAATCTAAAGCTAACTTGTCGCCAATAAATACAAAAGTATCATCATCGGCATCAATTATAAAATGTTCTTCACCATCACCCCTCGGCGTAAACGGTACCGCAAAATTCATCGTGAATAAATG
>JAZRRY010000071.1:0-16126 GCA_045651145.1 Candidatus Nanosyncoccus sp. | reverse complement strand
TGCTGAAAAACATCTTGGTAAAGGAGACATGCTCCTTTCTACCGAAGGTACTGAAAACGGTCCTGAGCGTATTCAGGGTGCCTGGACTCCTGATAAAGATATCGAAAAAAATACTGATTTCTTGCGTTCTCAACGCCCACCCCAGTACAACGCTGATGTTATTGCTCAGCAGGTTTCAATTAAAGGCGGAGGCGGCAGTGGTCTAGGTGGCCTAGATGGCCTAGGTCGTAAGTTTGACCCCCAGGATCCACTCGTTCGTAAGGCTGTTGAAATCTGTCTCAATAAAGGTAAATTCTCTACTTCGCTTCTGCAAACTTACCTCAGTAAATCTCATGGCTTTGTTTCTGGTCTCGGTGTTTGGCTAGAAGAAATTGGCGTGATTGGCCCCGCCAATGGCAATAAGCCTCGCGACCTTCTCATCACCACTATGGAAGAATTTGACGAATTAACACAATAACCTCATTCTAACCATAAACATCTTCTTGACATCCCCTCACGGGGGGGGTATAATTAATAGCAAATATGAGGTTATATATGTTATTTAAAGAAAAAATAAAACAAGCCAAGAAAGTTAGGCTATGTTCAGTTCTTCTAATGCTTGTAGCTACTATCTTGCCACTTACTACTATCTCAGTACGCGCCAAGAGTAGTAGTCTTGATGTAACTAGCGTAACAATTCTAGAAAAGAGTTCCACTATTACCGCATCAGAACCCACTATTAGTGATAACGAGATTCAAGGTGGCAGTTTAAGTTTTAACGAACCAGAAGATTACGTTATCTATGAACTATCTTTAAAGAACAACACAGCAGAACAATTTAAAATCACCTCCATCACAGACAACAACACTAATAACTACCTAGTATTTACTTATAACTACGATAATGACTTTCTAGCTCCAGGAGACGAAACCACAGCAACCATTAAAATAGCCTATGCTGAGGAATTAATCAACCAGAACCTTTCCTTAGATAATCTAGTTATTAAAATCAATATAGAAAATGAGAATGGCGATACTGATGAAATCTCCTTTATACCAAACGCTAACACTCCTAACACTGGCTTATTTACTAAAAATAGTAACATCTCAGCAGAAAACAACATTACTATCATCGCTCTGGTAGCATTCCTAGCCTTCTTAACTGGAGGAATAGTTCTTATTGTAATTAAAAGAAAAACCAAAGGAGCAAAGGTTGGTGCTATTCTACTTATTCTAGCTTTCGCTATGGTTCCTTTTGCTGTAACTGCTAAAGAGAAATATGAAATCTCCTTTGAATTTAGTAGTATAGAAGTACAAGGTGAATTTGAAACATATAGCATAACCATCAATCCTAATGATGGTAGCGCACCTATTTTAAGAGACATTACTTATGGTGAACCAATTGGTGAATTACCAACTCCAGAAAAAACAGGTTACGATTTTGATAAATGGGTAGATAACAATGGCAACGAAGTAACTGCTGATACTATTATCACTGGTGAGATTAATATCCAAGCTAGATATGTGGCTAAAAACTATAGCATTACCTATAATCTAGATAACGGTACCTTACCAGATGGTGAGAGTAACCCAGAAAACTACACTATTGAAAGTAATGATATTACCTTAATTAATCCATCAAAACCTGGTTATACCTTTACTGGTTGGACTGGTAGTAACGGTGATACTCCAGAAGTAACAGTTGTAGTCTCTAATGGTTCTACTGAGAATAAATCTTTTGTTGCTAATTACACTGCTAACACTAATACCCCATACACAGTCATTCATAAAAAACAGAAGCTAGATCTCTCTGGATATGATATTGCAGAAACCGAAGACTTAACTGGTACTACTGGCGCCACCATAGAGCCAGCCGTAAGAACATACACTGGCTTTATCTCACCTAGCCCACAAAGTACTACTATTAATGGTGAAGGCACTACTGAGATTGTTTATGAATATAGTAGGGAGTCTTATACGGTAACATTTAACACGAATGGTGGTGGTAATATAGAGCAGCAAACCATAGTTTATGAAGGTAAAGTATCAAAACCGAATGACCCAGTTAGAGCAGGTTATGTATTTGATAATTGGTATACTGACGATACTTATGAGACGGTATTTGATTTTAACAATACAGTTGTTGTGGGCAATATAACAATATATGCTGATTACGTTGCTGAGGGAACAATGGTAATTTTTGATCCTACTGGTGGCGTAATCCCTACTGGTGAAGCTTGGATTGGGAGTGGGAATTTCGCAAAAAAGAACGTTGAGATTGGACAGGCTTATGGCTCATTACCTACGCCTGCAAAAGAAGGCTACGATTTTGCTGGTTGGGCAACTGATCAAAATGCTATTCCAGATGAGTATCAAGCAGTAGAATACTTAGAAGGTACTACTACGTCTGGGTCTAGTGGTCAATATATAGATACTGGTTTTGTTCCGAACCAGGATACAAGAGTCATCGCTGATTTTGAATATACGTATGTAGATAATGGTCGTTATTTTACTGGGTCTGAGGATGCAAACGGATACAAACAGCGTTATCGTTTTGGTACATCTGGCACGAATGGTGGAACATGGGCTATTGGATATAATAATCAGATAGTGTATGAGGGTGTTCCTGATACAGAAAGGCATGTTTTAGACTTTAATAAAAATATTGTTTCTCTTGATAATAATGTATTGTATGAGTTTTCTTATGGTTCCTTTATTGGCTATGGGAATATTTACATCTTTGCCATTAATACATCTGGCACTAGGGCTCAGGGCCCAGAAAAAGTTTATTCATATAAAATATACGATAATGAAGTTCTTGTTAGGGATTATGTTCCGTGTTACCGTAAATCTGATCATGTTGCTGGATTGTATGATAAGGTAAACAACGTATTTTATACTAATGATGGATCGGGTACGTTTGTTGTAGGGAGTGATGTAGACAGTGGGATGTTTGTTGATTCTGAAACTATTGTAGAAAATGGTGAAGCCCACACTTTGTATGCTAAGTGGGAGGTTCATAAAGATTATGTTCAGATGTCTGGGCAAGTTTTCCCAAGTGTTAGAGATATGTATAGTCAGCAAATCTCCACAGATGCTTTTAAGGTTTATTCAACTACTGGCGCATCTTATACTTTTGCAAATTTCTCACAACTTTCGGGTAAAACTATTACCAGAATTGGTATTCCAGTCATGAAAGTAAATGCAATAGACGATAATCAAGTATTTACTATTAAAAAATTTAAAAATAACAGTAGTGCTCTGAAGGGTTCCCCAATTGCTACTTATCAGCTTAAGCTTCCACAGAGTGAGTTAGGAACTAATGCTGATTCTGTTAATAAATGGATTTATGTGGATTGTAATATACCAATCGGGAACGATGAAACTATAGCGTTTTTTGATGCTAATGATGGGGTTTTACCAGGCTATATTGGTCGTAGCCAATATAATAAGTATAGATTTTCGTGGTTCAGTTATTATACAAAGGTCGGGCAATCAACATTTAGTGGCGAGAGCAGCGATATTGGTATAGATGATAATGCAAATATTCCTTTCGATATTTATGCAAATTGGTCTGAGGAAGTTGACAGCGATCCCGAGATCACTCAACTAAAACAAATACTTTATGGTAAGAAAATTTCATTCTTAGGTGACAGTATTACCACTTTTGATACTTATAATAATAATATTAATGCAAACACGACTATTGCAGATAATAGGGTTTTCTATGACGGTAGTACAGCAAGCGGTAAGGTTGACATTAGTAATCCATATAAGACATGGTGGATGAAAACAATTACAAAACTTGGTCTTGGACTCGTCGTTAATAACTCTTCTAGTGGTTCAAAGGTTTTTGAACCATCTGGTTCTCGTACTGATTATGGATGGGGAACAAGAGCCACTAATTTACACTCCAATATTGGCACTGATCCAGATATAATTGCAGTTTACTTGGGGATCAATGATGTAAATAACGGAAATACATTGGGTGAATATAGCGAATCTCTATATGGTACTATTATTACGGATAATGGTGATGGTACTTATACTTATTCTACACCAACCACTTTTGCTGAAGCTTACATAATCATGATGCATAAAATTATTACTCGGTATCCAAACGCTGATGTTTATTGTATGACTCTTCCACCTAATGGTCGGGAGTTGTCTAATGAATCTAATTTGACGAAATATAATAACATCATTAGGCAAGTAGCAACACATTATGGCCTTACTATTACAGATTTATATAATGATAGTGGAGTTACTTATGAAAATTATTCCGATTATCTACATTCGGATAATTTGCATCCGAAAGAGACAGGGATGGCGGCTATTAGTGATACATTTATAAGATCATTGAAGGAAAACTATTTAAGTACGCCATAGGCATGTTATTGCGGATTATGTTATAATCGTAACTATGGCAAGGGGTGAATCTGATAATACGGTTACAATAAATCGTAGAGCACGTTATGATTATGTGCTTGGTGACGAGTTGACTATGGGCATGAGTTTGAGTGGTGACGAAGTGCGTTCTATTCGCGATCATCATGTGCAGTTAAAAGGATCTTTTGTAACCATTAGAAATTCAGAATTATGGCTAAATAACCTTACTCTTGGTACTAGTACGGCGCGTAATATAAAGCTTCTTGTGACAATGGACACGGATGGACGGTTACTGGCCTGGCTTATGATGAAAACTCAGATACATTCCTCATAGGAGATATCGGTAAAGCTCTTCCGTCAAGTCCAGGTTTTGCTAGTCAAATAATTCGTGTTTCGCATGATTTTTCAACGGTAGTAGAACAAATCCCACTCTATAATACATTTCCAAACATGAACGATATTCAAGGGATAACAATAGATACATCAGACAATACTATCTGGTTTGCCTCAACTTCAGAAAGGCTTATTCGCCATATAGACCCAGAAGGAAATAGTCTTGGTTCATTCGTCACGTCTGGGAAGCCAAGCGGAGTAATTTATTCGTCTTCAGATGATACTTTTTGGATATTAACTACGGAGAGTTCTAATAACATTATAAATGTAGACAAAACTGGCACAGTTTTAGCACAATACACGTTTAATTATGGTGAGACATTAGATCAAGGTTTTTTTGACATAACAAGCGGTAATCTATATATGACGGCTGGCGCTAATTATTCTTCAAGAAATAATGTTTATCTATTTAACATTAATACGCATGAACAGAGTATTGTCTATAATGTTGATTCTTACGCCGTAGAGGGTATTTGGATAGGAAGTAATGAGATGATAATACTAAATGATGGCTATTATCATAGCGCAAAAGATAATGTTAATCAGGTAAATATCTATACCCTAGAATAATTAAAACACTTTGTGTTAAAATAAAAATATAATATTTAGAAAGTAGGAGCCGTATGGATAGGGCGGCCATCATCGAACTAGAAAAACTAATTTACTAAATTAAAAAAAGACCAGCTCAAGCAGCTAGTATCATGTCTGATATTCTGGGGGTCATAATAGGATTAAAACCAGCAGCAATAGCTACTTTTTATCTTAGTGAATTGTCTAGCTCTTCTAGCATTCAACTAATAGAATTATTTAAAAGATTAAATTTAAAAGCATTATTCTTTAAACAAAGCCTTGTTGAATACAACGAAGTAAAATGGGCGTAGTATATTTTCATTTCCTTAGATCAAAATCTCGCAGTTAGGGCTCATGATGCATTTAAAGAGCTTTGGGATACCATGGATGATTATGGACAAATATACGCACCAGAAGAGTGGCAAAACGCCACTATTAAACTAGGAAAACTTGTGGGCTACCCAGATACCGCGGTTATGGCGTTTGCTGATTCTGCTAGTGAAAGAGATATTAATTCTAGAGAGCGTGCTGAACGAATGAGGCGCAATCGCTATTATGCTCACAGCGCCGAGTATGAAGAACAAAAATACGAAACTTATGATTTAAAACTAAATCAAGCTATAGCTGAGCTTGCACCTAAAACTGCAGAAATTTATGCCAACGATAAAACTAAAAAATGGCTTTAATTATTAATTATCTATATTCCCAACCCTGTGATTGATAAAAATCCATCGCCGTCGGTAGCCCCATATACTTCAAAACTAAGTTAGTTGCCATATCTAACATTACAAGTACAAACAATGTAATAGATAATAACAAAAAACTGCGCTTACTCATCTTTCTTGCTAGATAAATACAAAAAGGCAATACTATGTACATCAGAAATAGGGAGCCAATCGCAAACGCCGAAACGCTAAGCAAACATACAAACCCGCCAATATTACCAAAATTCCACGGTTGATCATTGTAATCCCAATATCTCGTACCATTTCCAATTATATATACCAACCACCCACTTAGTAATTCTAAAAGCCCAGTTGCAAAAAATGCTATAACAAAAACTAACCATGGGCGATTTCTAAACCTATAGGTTAATAGCATTACTAGAAGCGCACCAATAGCATAAAGATTAATCCATGGAAGAAGAGTTCCACCCTGCATATACCATTTGTTAAATCCTTCGTTTATAAAAGTAAACACAAATTCATGTAACCATCCTACGAATCCAGTAATTACAACAATTAAAAGAATAATCCCAACTTTTTGATATTTTTTTAGCTTGATACTATCATACATATAATCGCGATAGTTCCGTTTATAAGTTAGCTGTTTTGTCATTAGCTTTATTATAACATTATATTGAATTTCTGCTATTTATAAAAAACGCCACTATAGCTTATAGTGGCACCTAGAGCTATTTAGATGATATATATATTAAGTGGATTCTCTATTCTAGAGAAATTTTCATCGTCTTTCCAACTGCCGCCAAAGTATATTGACTGCCCAGTTACTGATTGAATTTGTTTAGTAATTACAATTTCACTTCCATCCTGAGTGTCAGTAGTTCCAACTATATATAATCCTCTTCTTGGAGTATTACCAATCGTTCCACCATTGCTAAGAATAAATTCTACTACTTGTTCCATGCACTTTTTTTTAAAATCAGAGTACACCCGCAATTCTAGATACCCTATACCGTCTGTTACAATATAATCCCTTATTACTCTTCTACTCATCACCCGCTCCTTCCAACCGTAAAGAACTTTTCATAAAGAAAGATAGTATATATTCTAGCATATAATCATAAATAGTCAAATATTATACATTATTAAGCAAGTTTTATTATGATATAATATGTGCAATGCTTTCGCTAACTAATATTGTTTATTCAGTAAAAGGTGGGTCTAGGTCGAAAATCCTAGACCACATTTCTTTGCGGATTAATCCAGGAACACTTACGGTTATTACTGGTCCTAATGGTAGTGGCAAATCCACTTTAGCCGAAATCATTATGGGCATCAAAAAGCCTACCAAGGGCCAAATATATCTAGACCAAACAAACATTACAAATCAATCCATAACCAATCAGGCTAAACTTGGTATTGCTTTTTCTTTTCAACAACCAGTTAAATTCAAGGGTATTAACGCTTACGATTTGTTAAATATTGCAAGTGGCGCAATGATTTCGGAATCAGAAGCAGGTAAATTTCTAAAAAAAGTAGGTCTAGAATCAAATAAATACCTCTACCGTGAAATAAACAATAAACTATCTGGTGGGGAATTAAAGCGTATCGAAATCGCCAGTGTGCTCGCCAGAAACGCCAAGCTGATCATTTTTGATGAACCGGAAGCCGGCATAGATCTTTGGAGTTTTGAAAATCTTATCAAAGTCTTTAAAAAGCTTAAATCCGAAAATCGCACGCTCATTATAATTTCGCATCAAGAAAAAATCATGAAAATTGCTGATGAAATTATAATTTTAGAAAATGGAAGAATTAAAGAAAAAGGCAGCCCCGCCAGTATATTACCAAAAATTAAGAAGGAAAGATATGAACTTAACTAACGAAGAAGAGCAGATTTTCTGTGAAGTTGCTGGCATTTTTGAAATTCCTAAGGGTGCTTATAATTTTCGCGTTAATGGCAAATCTGTTGGGAAAAAGTCTACTATTAATATTGACATTAAAACCAAACAAAAAAAGAGTGGCCTAGATATCTATATTAAGCCTGACACTAAAAACGAAACTGTTCATATCCCGGTAGCAATTAGCGCTTCGGGCTTAAAGGAGGCGGTTTATAATGATTTCCATATTGGTGAGAATGCCGAGGTTACAATTATCGCTGGTTGTGGAATTTATAATTGTGGCGAGCAAGATTCGGTACATGATGGGATTCATCGTTTTTATGTTGGCAGAAACGCCAAGATAAAGTATATAGAAAAACACTATGGTTTTGGCCAGGGTGGCGGCGGTAAAATACTAAACCCCACAACAGAAGTTTATCTCGAAAATGGCTCTAAAGCCGAGCTTGAACTTGAGCAAATCAAAGGTGTTGATTCTACTATTCGTAAAACTACGGCAGAGTTAAAAGACAAAGCCAAAATTATCATTAAAGATCGCCTAATGACTCATGGGCGTCAAACTGCAGAAAGCATATATAAAATAGATTTGAATGGCAAAGATTCTGTAGCCGATTTAGCTTCGCGCTCTATCGCTCAGGACTTATCAAAACAGACTTTTAAAGCTACTATTATAGGCAATAATGTTTGTCGTGGTCATTCTGCGTGCGATGCAATTTTAATGGATAAAGCCGAGGTCCATGCCATCCCAGCATTGGATGCTAAAACTAAGAATGCGGAATTAATTCATGAAGCCGCCATTGGCAAAATTGCCTCTAGTCAGATTACAAAATTAATGACCTTGGGTTTAACTCGCAGAGAAGCCGAGTCAAAAATAATTAATGGTTTTTTGCACTAAAAATAACCACAAAAAGTACTTGCAATACCATATTTAGTGGTATATACTTAATATCAGACACTAAATGTAGCGTTATAACAAAAACATTTGAACATATGAAGGAGGTATAAATGTTCAAAAGAATCATCAAGAGAGACGGTAAAATTGTCAAGTTTGATCCCGATAAAATTACTGAGGCTATTGCCAAAGCTGGACTTGCTACCGAAGAATTTAAGCATGATCGCGCCAAAGCTCTTACTGAAAAAGTTTTAAAAAAAGCTGATGAAAAAATTACCGCTCGTACCCCAAATGTTGAGCAAATTCAAGATATCGTAGAAGAAGTTTTGATGGAATCTAGCTTTAAAAAGACCGCTAGAGCCTACATTCGTTATCGTCAGGAGCGCTCACGTATCCGCGATGCTAAATCTGATTTAATGATGATTTATCGCACTATCTCCCACGCTGATGCTTCCGAAGATTCAGATATTAAAAGGTCTAACGCTAACGTAGATGGCAACTCTGCCATGGGTAAAATGCTTCAATTCGGCGCTGAAGGTTCCAAAATTTTTGCAAAATCAATACTACTTCGCCCAGATATCGCATTAGCTCACGATAACGGTGATATTCACATCCACGATCTAGACTTTTATGCTACCGGCACCCTTACTTGCTGTCAATCAGATCCTTTCGTGATGTTTGAAAATGGTGGTTTTAATACTGGCCATGGTCATTTGCGCACCCCGAATTCTATCGGCTCTTACGGTGCGCTTGCGGCAATTTTACTCCAGGCCAACCAAAACGAACAACACGGTGGACAATGAATTCCTAATTTCGACTACGCCATGGCTCCAGGTGTTAATAAATCTTTCCGTAAGGCCCTTAAAAAGAATCTAGAGAAATACAATAAATTTGCTGGCAAAAAACTAGATCTCGAAGTCAAAGACAATATCGAATTTGGCGACGATGCTAAGTTAAAGAAAGCTAAGTGGCCAAAAGAAGTAATTGAGGCCTCAAACGAAGACGTCGAACGCGAAACACTCCAAGCAATGGAAGGTTTTGTTCATAATCTTAACACTATGCATTCCCGTGCGGGCGCCCAGGTGCCATTTACTAGTATCAACTTCGGCACAGATACCACGCCGGCCGGTCGCTTAGTTTCAAAGTATTTGTTGCAAGCCACCGAAAATGGCCTCGGTAAAGGCGAGACGCCAATTTTCCCAATTAGTATTTTCAAAGTTAAAGAAGGCGTAAATTATAATCCGAAAGATCCTAATTACGACTTGTTTAAAAAATCCATGGAAGTATCTGCCAAGCGACTTTTCCCAAATTTCTGCTTTGTAGATGCACCATACAATCTCAAATATTATAAAAAGGGTGACTATCGTACTGAGATTGCTACCATGGGCTGCCGTACTCGCGTCTTTGCGTCAATCTTCCCAGAATCTGATGGTATCGTAACAGGTCGGGGTAATCTTTCGTTCACTACGATTAACCTCGTACGAATTGGTATTAAGCACGGTATTTGTACTGGCGAACGCAAAGAGGCCGACTGGGACGGTTTTTATAAAGAATTGGACGAAAAGATGGATCTCGTAAAAGACGAACTCCTAGAACGCTTCGAATTCCAAGCCAACCAACATGTTCGCAACTTCCCATTCTTGATGGGGCAAGGCAACTGGTTTGGTTCCGAAAAGCTTGGGCCTAACGACACTTTGCGCGATGTCATTAAGCACGGTACTTTGTCTATTGGTTTCATCGGTCTTGCCGAAACTCTCGTTGCCATGGTTGGTAAGCATCATGGTGAAGATGAGGATGCTCGCGAGCTTGGTCTCGATATTATTACTCACATGCGTGAAAAATGTGATCAATATTGCAAGAAGTATAAATTAAACTTCTCGCTCCTAGCCACTCCAGCAGAAGGAATCGCCGGACGCTTTACCAAAATGGATCGTAAAGAATATGGCAAAATTAAAGGTGTCACCGACCGTGAATTCTACACCAATTCCTTCCATATCCCAGTCTATTTCCCAATTTCTGCCTTCGAAAAAATCGAGATCGAAGCCCCATATCACAATCTTTGTAATGCTGGACACATCACTTATATTGAATTGGATGGCGATCCATCTCAAAATATAGAGGCCTTCGAATCAGTAATTCGCAAAATGCACGATGAAGGCATTGGTTATGGTTCAGTTAATCACCCAGTAGACCGCGATCCAGTGTGTGGTTTCTCGGGCGTTATCACTGGCGAGCGTTGCCCACACTGCGGTCGTTTGGAAGGAGATGTTAGCTTTGAAAGATTATCATAAAATCGCTCTAGATAAAATCGCTAAACAGATGGAAGTGCCCGATGGTTACATTAGGCTATCGGGCCCCCTCGAACACGACAACATCGTCAACGGTGATGGCCTCAGAGTAGTTCTTTGGACACAAGGTTGTCCTAATCATTGTAAAGGCTGCCAAAATCCTGAAACTTGGGACTATGAATCTGGCTATCTGGCCAAAATTGACGACGTAAAAGAAGAGCTAAAAAAATTCAAGGGTCAAGCAGGTCTCACTTTCTGTGGTGGGGAGCCATTCGTACAGGCTAAGGCTTGCAAAGAAATTGCCGACTGGGTGCGCCAAGAATTAAACTGGAACGTTTGGAGTTTTTCTGGCTTCACCTACGAAATAATTAAGGAATTTGGCGGGGAACCATGGGAATTCCTTAAGTCCCTTGACGCCCTGATTGACGGTCCATTTATTTTAGCTAAGAAAGATCTAAGCCTGAGATTTCGTGGTTCAAGCAACCAGCGCTTATTATATTTAAAGCCACATACTGGTGAGATTTTGCGAATAGAGTAATAATTTGCTATAATATAACAAATAAAAGTGGAGGATAAATGGAAAACAATACCTTTACGGTCTTGCCGATGAGTCAGCGTTTCAATTTGGTGCCAGGAGAAACAGTAGAAGGCTCGATCACCGTCGTCAATCCAGCCGACGCTACGGAAAATTTTAAATATAAAACTACTATCATGCCATACAGTGTAGTGGACAGTAGCTATTCCGCCGATCTAACGACCGAAACTAGCTATACTGCTATTTCTAAGTGGATCGAAATCGAAGAACCAACTGGCGAGGTTGCCCCTAACGAAAGTAAAAAGGTTAACTTCACCATCACCGTTCCGAAAGATGCACCAGCCGGCAGCCAATATGCCGCAATCGCCGTCTCTTCAAATAATGACAATTCAACCAGTAATGGCGTGTCCGTACAAAATGTCTTCGAGCTAGCGAGTATAATTTATGCCCAAGTAGCGGGCGAAACTAAACACGAAGGCAAGGTGCTCGAAAATAACATACCTGGTTTTGTGGTCGCTCCCCCAATTAAGGTTAGTGCACTAGTTAATAATCAGGGCAATGTTCATGAAAATGCCAATTTCGTTATTACAGTATCAGATTTCTTTACTGGCCAAGTAATTTTGCCAACTGAAGATAACCCTGGCGAGTATTCCGAAATCATCATGCCAGACACAGAGCGCCTTATTGAACGTGAGATCGACAACCTTCCCGCCCTAGGCGTAATTAAGGTGTCACAAACAATCTACTATATGGGCGAATCATCACAGAGCGAAAAGGAGGTTATTATCTGTCCGATTTGGTTCCTAGCCCTTGTCGCTTTAACGATATCAGCATTAATATTTACTATCGTCCAGATTATTAGAAAGCACAAAAAGAACCGTGGTTCTAAGTATATAGCAGTATAAAATAGCCAAGGAGAACGAATGTCTACAGTCAAAAAAGCCATCATTACCGACGCGGGATTTGCTAGTCGTTTCTTGCCGGTCACCAAGACAATTCCAAAAGCCATGGTGCCAATTGGCGCAAAACCAGTCATGCAACTATGCGTCGAAGAATGTGCAGAGGCTGGCATCGAAGAGATAATCATCGTTGCCACACCAAATACTAAATCCAAAGAGATTTACGAAGATTATTTCCATAATCCCGCTGACAACGTCAAGGCTTTACTGGATAAGCAGGGTAAATCGGACCGTTTTGAATCGGTTCAGGACGTTTTGAATTTCCCAAACATCACTATTATCGAACAGGATCCTAGCCTGCCATACGGTAACGGCTCTCCAATTGTGTCGGCTAAGCAGTTTGTCGAAAACGAAGATGCCTTCGTGGTATTATATAGCGACGACCTAATTTTGGGACAGGGAGACGTCAAGACTCTAATCGAAGAATACCAAAAGCACGAAGGTGCCAAGGCTGTAATTGCGGCTCAAGAGATGCCTAAAGAAGTTTGGAATAGATATGGCATGCTCGCACTAAAAGAAAATGGTACGCTTAGTCATATCGTTGAAAAACCCAAAACCCCCGATCTTTCTCCTAGTAACCTTACTAGCTACGGACGCTATCTGCTAACCCCTGAAGTTTTTGATTATCTTATCCCGTCCAATACTGGCCTAGATGGTGAGCTTTGGACTGTAGATGCCATCACAAAGCTTGCTGAGCACGGCGATGTCATGGTGGCGCATAGCCGTGGTAAATGGGTTACTACGGGCGACCCTAAAAATTACTTTATGGCATACCTTGAATACGCATTATCCGAAACCGATTACACCGACAGAATACGTGATATAATTAACTCAAGGAGACAATAATATGAATATAGCAGAATGGATATTAGTTGTAATCTTAAGCATCACGCTCTTTATCTTCCTAGTTGTGGGGATAATATTAATAGTAAAGCTAATTGGTCTAACTAAAGACGCACAAAAGATCGTCATTAAGGGCCAAGATATTGCAGACAACGCTAATGGTATAGTCTCAAATGTTAAAGGCATGACTTCTATCGGCGGAGCGGTTGAAATGTTTGTAGAAAAATATATCAACCCTAAACTAAAAGAGAAAAAAGAGAAAAAGAAGGAAGAAAAAGAAAAGAAGGAGGATAAAGATGGCAAAAAAGCATAAATCTGGAGCAGGTAAGTTTTTCTTGGGAGCCTTACTTGGTGGAGTAGCTGGCGCTATTGCTGGTAAATTCATCAAAATCAGTAAGGATAGTGGCGAAGAAATCGATGAAAGCGCTACCGACTCAGCCGAAAAAGTAGGGTCAAAATCTACTAAAACCGCCAAAAAAGCGAAATGAAATTAAAGAAAAGCGATTTTGTTCACCTTCACAACCATACGCATTATTCACTCCTGGATGGCCTAACGAAGATTCCTGAACTTGTCGATTTTGTTAAAGAGGATGGTATGGAAGCCGTAGCAGTTACAGACCACGGCACCATGTCTGGTCTTGTCGAACTCTATAAAACTTGTAATGAAAACGGCATTAAGCCTATTCTCGGACTAGAGTCTTATGTTGCTGCTCGCAAAATGACAGATAAAGACCCTGCTCACGACAAGCAGAGATTCCATATCACTTTGCTTGCTATGAACGCCAAAGGCTTCGAAAACCTCTGCCACATCATGAGTAACGCCGAAATTTATGGGAAATATTACAAACCACGTACTGACCATGACGAATTAGAGAAATATAGCGAAGGAGTTATCTGTTTATCTGGGTGTATGGGTTCTGAAATTAGCGAGGCCATCCGTGCAGGTGATGATGACCGCGCCATTGAATTAATCAATTGGTACAAAAAAGTTTATGGCGATCGTTTCTACCTTGAAATGCAAGATCATGGCCATCCGGATTCTACTACTCATTCGGCCGAGCAGAAAAAGATTAACGATTGGCATATGGCCCATGCCAAAGAACTTGGACTGCAACTCGTAGTTACTTGCGATGCACATTATCTTAAAAAGGCAGATCAAGATGCGCACGAGGTTTTACTTTGTATCGGTACAGCCTCTAATCTTTCTGACCCAAATCGTATGACGTTAAAAGATTACGACCTCCATGTTATTCCGGCTCAAGAAATTATTGATCACTGGCAAGACACTTGCCCCGAAGCTGTTTTAAACACCAAAAAAATCGCCGATCGTTGCGATGTAGATTTACAGCTCGGGCGTATTTTGATCCCAAAATTCCCTATTCCTACCAACGAAGACGAAAAAACTTATCTAGATAAACTAGTCTTCCAAGGCCTTGTCTATCGTTATGACAATAAAAAACTAGAAGACACCGTAGACCTATCAATTGAAGAATGTCGCAAAATTCTAGAAAAACTAGATCAAGATCGTGACGAATTACACAAAATTCTGCCAAGAATTGATTACGAATTGTCCGTAGTAGACAAAATGGGCTACAATGGTTATTTTTTGATTGTGCAAGATTTTATTAACTGGGGCAAGAAACAACGTATTGTTTATGGCCCAGGGCGAGGCAGTGCGGCAGGTTCAATTTTAGCCTACGCTTTGCGTATTACTGAGCTTGATCCACTAAAGTATGATTTACTCTTTGAACGTTTTCTTAATCCTGATCGTATTAGTATGCCAGATATTGACACCGATATTCAGGATACCAGACGTGATGAAGTTATCGAATATTGTACCCGCAAATATGGCGAGGCGAGAGTATCAAACATTGCTACCTTCGGTAAGATGATGGCCAAAAATGCCGTGCGTGATGTGGCGCGCGTGCTGGAAGTGCCGTATGCCGAAGCGGATAGATTAGCTAAAATGGTCCCAGATCCAGTTATGGGCCACCATGTACATTTGTCCGACGCCATTAAAGAAGTACCAGATTTAAAACAAGAATACGAGACTAATCCTACTAGCAAAGAAGTAATTGATTTTGCTTCGCCCTTAGAGGGCACAATTCGTAATCATGGCGTCCATGCCTGCGGCGTAATTATTGCTCCAGACGACCTGGATAAATTCCTACCCCTTGAAGTTTCAGCTAAAGGCCCCGTGGCGGCACAGTTCCCAATGGGCCAAGTTGAAGAAATGGGACTTCTTAAAATGGACTTTCTTGGATTATCAAACCTATCCGTAATCAATAACGCCTTACGCATGGTTCGTAAAGTGTATAACGCGGACATCGATATGTATTCCTTGCCGCTAGACGACAAAAAGACCTACGAATTATTGCAACGTGCCGAGACTACTGGCGTATTCCAGCTAGAATCTGCTGGCATGAAACGCTATCTTAAAGATCTTAAAGCCTCCACTTTCGAGGATATCATCGCTATGGTAGCACTTTACCGACCCGGCCCGATGCAGTTTATCGATTCCTTCATTAAGAGAAAGCACGGCGAAGAACCTATTACTTATCTTCATCCCGGTCTTGAGAACTCTCTCAAAAGTACCTACGGTATTTTGATTTATCAAGAGCAATTCATGCAGATCTCTAAGGAATGGTGTGGCTTTACTGAAGTCGGATCGTAGCCATGTCGTTCTGTGAGCCAAGGAGT
>JAZRRY010000070.1:0-9772 GCA_045651145.1 Candidatus Nanosyncoccus sp. | reverse complement strand
AATATGTGCTCCGTCCCAATCATCGTCAACCCCTGTTCACGCGTATAACCTTGCGCCATCCGAAGCGTCAGAATCACCGACTCAGATAAAGACATCATCGCCATATCGCTCCCAGGTACTTCTACCGCTACTTTGTTTAGGGCTTTTTCCACTTCTTCCACCGTCGCGCCCTCTTCGCGAATTAGCTTCGCCCCAGTAGAAGTATCCATCGCCATCACCCCCAGCAACAAATGCTCCGTCCCCATGTAGCCATTATTGTATCTTTTGGCATAATAATCCGCTTTCTGCAAAGCAAATCTTGCATTTTCGGACAATTTGCTCATAATTTCACTAAATTCTGCTTGCATACCCCTATTGTACAAAATTAGCACTCACATGTCAAGAGTGCTAATTTATGATTTTTATTCCATATTTTCCATGTTCGCTGTGCGTCGCTTCGGAAAAGTTCAAGTTATTTTCACTCAACTCCTACAGCAAACAAGATATCAATGTGAGATTTTAGCCGTCTTATTCAAACATTGATTTATCAAATTTTATATACGAACCATCACTTAGTACGAATATGGTAGAATCATATCCACCAGCCCCCATAGCACCAACGCTAATCTCTAGTGCATCTATTATTGGTTTATTAAGATCTAAATAGCCAATTATGTCAACCGAATCAGCATTCTCAAGATCGTAAAGTCTGCAATATGCAATCTTTCCATCCTCTGTAATGAACCCAATCATGGATCCACTTCCGTCCTGCCCCTCACCAAGCTGAATAACCTTATAAATGTTTCCATCAAGACCATTAACGCCACATTGGCCAACGGTCTGCCAACTATTATCTACTTGTCGTTCGAATATCGTGCAACTATCTATTTTGCCATCCGCTATCCTAATTCCTATCTTTCTAGTTGCATCTTGCCCTAATATATACGAAGACTCAAAACCTATAGAATAAATCTCTTCCTCATTATCTGCTTTAATAATTGGATTATTGTAATCATTGCCCGTGTCTGTCACACTACTATTAGTCGCATTGGTGATATTTAGTTTATTCATCAATTCGCTATTCTGTGTCTTCAGAGTGCTAATCTGCTCATTTAAGGCATCCTTCTGCTTCCTGCTATCCATCATTGTCCATACGCCAAATGCAATTCCGGCAGTAGCGAGAAGTATACAGATAACTAACCCAATTACCATTCCTTTACCGCGCTTCTTTGGTGCATTTTCAAATAAGTTATCTTTTTTCGGCGTTTCTTTCACCGGTGCAGCCGTCGCTGGCTGGGGCGCTACGGGTGCAGTCTTTACTGGCTGGGCCGATACTGGAGCGCCATTTTGCACATTATTCTGTGGTTGCATAAAGTCCTCCAAAATTATTCTTATGGTTTTATTATATCACAAATAATTACATCGAAGTCGCAAATTCGCTATTGACGCTATTTTCTCATATGATAAAATATAATCCGAACATTATGTTAAAAATCAAGCATCAGAAGAAAGCTCCATTGGTTCCGCCAATCAGTATATCGGCTCTCTTCACGCTCTCTTGTTTTCGCCATAATGGCGACATCGTTGTAGACCAAAAAGATCAAACCTTCACTAGGCGCGAAATGAAAAAAGATCGTAAGCTTATGGCTAAGGTTTTACTTCAACTCGGTGTCAAATCTGGTGATATCCTCACCGTAGCTTCTGGGCGCCCAGTTTACGAAAATATCGTATTCTTCCTCGCTGCTAATCAAATCGGTGCCGCCGTTGCGTTTTTCGACGAATCCACCCCGCGCGACATGTTGATCCACTATCTAGATGAGTTTAAATCTCCTATCCTGGTAACGTTCGAAAAAACAAGTGGCAAACTTAAAAATTACAAAAAGGACGCCAAAACCGTCAAAAACATTATCAATTTTGACGGTACATCCAATATCGCCGAAGCTTTCGTAGGCAAAACTAATATCACCAAAATTGCCGAAAAGTTTAAAGGGCGCCTACCTCACAATACTTTTTCGGCTAACAAAATCGCTCTTGTCACCTTTACCTCCGGCTCCACCTCTGGGCCCAAGCCTCTGACTTTCACCAATAAAGCCTTAGTATCTGGCGCAATTTATAACAAAGCCGCCTCTGGGGTAAAAATGTGGGACAAAAAGATACATTCTTGGATGCAGTTCGTCAAACTTAACTACCCCTATGGTTTTTGGGTCTCGACTATGTCACCAATCCTTGGTGGAGGCAAAGTAATCCTCACTCCAGACATCAATTCCACCAACTTCGATTATTACTTTAATAAAAAACCTGACACCGTCTTTGGCGTCCCTGCACTAGTAGAACAATTAGAAAAATATCTCTCACCCGATATTGACCTTAGTAATATTAAGATGTTCGCCTCTGGAGGTGAACGTCTAGATCCAGAAGTTGCCGAACGACTTATGGAGCTACTTAAAAACCATGGGGCTCGCGCTGTACTCTGTAACGGTTATGGTCTAGGTGAAGTCCTGGGCCTTATTTCTACTTCAGTTGGACAAACCTATCACCCCGGCACAGTAGGCAAAATCCCAGCCGGCGTTAATGTAATGGTGGTAGATCCAGAAACTAGAGAAGAATTAGATTTTGGCCACGCCGGTGTAATCTATGTTAACGGCAAACATATGCTTCACGAATACTACAATCGTCCAGAAATTAATAAAGAAAAATTTGTCACCATTAAAGGCAAACGTTATCTCATTACTGGTGACATTGGCTCCGTCAGTCCAACGGGCTTCGTAACACTAGTGGGTCGCTCTATCTTCTTTATTAATAATGTCCCAGCCAAAGTCTACTACGAATATGTTCGCGCTGCGGTTGTACGCTCTGATTTAGTTAAGACCTGCCAAATCGTCAAAGGACCAGATAAGAAATACGAGCAAGCGGCTTACGCCTTCATAGTGCTTAAAGACGGTGTACCAAAAAACAACGCCACGCGTCGCGCTATCGCTAAGACTGCTGCCGAACCATACCGTATCGGCCACGATCATATTATGCTAAAACCATCCGAAATTCCACGCAAAATTATCTTCATGGACCAACTCCCACTCACCAAAGCCGACAAAGTAGATTTCCGCAAACTCGAACGCATGGCAAAAGAAATGGGTAATGCTGAAACCATGAACTAGTTAAGTAAATTAGCATTGATTGAGCCTTATCAAAAAAACATTTTCACAAAGCGCGCACGGTACTGTAATACCGGCGCAGCCTTGCCTGAAAATGTTTTTTTTGATAAGACGCGAGTGAAGCGCTAATTTACTTAGCTAGTTCATGACCGCATACCACATTATTAGCATGCAACCAACCCTCTATCGAGCCACCATCTAGAAATTCCCCAGTCGTTGGCGCCACTCGCATGATACCCCCTTCTTTTATATATTCATCAATTGGGTCGGTCACCATATATTCCTGATCTCCAGGCTTAAAATCATGGCTATCTACATAATTCACAATTCTGTTTAATAGCTCCGGGCTCATAATGTATTTCGATACATTAATCAAATTAGACGGCGCCTCTTCAGGGGCAGGTTTCTCTACTACCCCAACTAACTTTCCATCCTTAGCCGACAATACTCCATATCTACCTACGTTCTCTTTTGGAATTTCTACTCCTAAAATCGCCGATTCACCTTCGGTAGCTACTTTTATCAAAGATTCTGCGGCAGATTCACCACCAGGATTCCAGATGAAATCATCTCCCATAAACACTAATACCGGCTCATCAATCTTATATTGCTTTACCACCATCGCGATCGGTACAGCGGTACCATATTTGCCAGCCGGATCTTGTACGGTATAATGGATTTTAACATTATCAGGCAAAGTCTTAGCTAGTTTTAAGCCATCTTCTTTCCCGCGCTCCATCAAATACTGATTCAAAGCCAAATTATCACGGTAAAACTCGCGCACCTGACACGGCTCGACATTCGATATCACCATATATATATCCTTAACTCCAGCCGCAACTAATTCTTGCACTGAATAATCCACCAGCGGACGATTGCCTACCGGAAGCATTGATTTTTCTATAATTTTAGTAATCGGTAGTCGCCTAGTACCCCATCCAGCGACCGGTATAATAGCTTTCGTAATCATAATAAACTGATTATATCACGGATATTAATGGCTCGCACCAAGACCCAGGATAATCATCATACCCTAATAGTAAAGCCAGTGTCGCAGCTAAGTTTTTTAGTCCAGGATTTTGTATCCCAGCCAGCTGATATTTATTTTTATTAGGGGTATTATCGTAAATAATGCAAGGAACAGGATTAGTGGTGTGTGCTGTTTTCGGATCATCATTCTCATCTAGGAGCTCTTCGGCGTTGCCATGATCTGCCACGATTACTAGACACCCACCTAACTCATCCACACGCTCCGCAATTCTTTTAAGCGACAAATCAATCGCCTCAAGTGCAATCACCGTCGCATTAAAATTAGCCGTATGACCAACCATGTCACCACCAGGATAATTCAACCTTACAAACTGATAACCCGGCATCTCCTTTACTACTTCATCCGTAATCTCTGCCGCTTTCATCCAAGGGCGCGTCTCAAACGGCTCAGTATAAGAATCCACTTGTTTAAAATCCTCACCCGGAGCTTTATTATAGCTATTCCCATTAAAGTAATAAGTCACATGCCCAAACTTGACGGTTTCAGATATTGCTAGCTGCGAAACATTATGTAATCCTAAAAATTGACTCAAAGTTTCATCTATTTTTACTGGCTCCACCAATCTATGCTCTGGTACATGCGTATCAGAATTATACTCCGTCATACCAACGAAATAAACATCCACCGGCGAATAATCGCCACGATCAAAATATGGAAAATCAAAATATGTAAACGCCTGAGCTATTTCTATCGCCCGATCTGCGCGAAAATCAAAATAAATCAAAGCGTCACCTTTTTCAATCTTACCTACTGGCTTTTGGTCCTTATCTACTACCACAAACGCCGGTAAATACTGATCCTGTAAATCCGGATCACTCTCACGCAAGTTTATTATCCCTCTTTCGGCCGAGTAAAAATAGTAATCCGCCTTAGCGTTAACCATCATGTCAAAGCCTTTCTTCACGACCCCCCAATCGTTCTCGTAACGATCGGCCACCGTAGTCATTCTACCGCCACCAGAGGCGATCTTAATATCTGCATCTTTAAACTGAGATGCAAAGTTTTCAAATTCACGAATAAACTTAGGCTCAGACCGTGGCGACACATCACGTCCGTCAAAAATTGCATGCACCCTAATCCGCCGCACCCCCTCATTGTGGGCCTGTTTTATCATCTGCTCCAAATGAGAAATATGACTATGCACTCCACCGTCAGAAAAAATACCAGCGAAATGAAGAGTACGCTGGCTCATCTCTCCATTATACCACGAATTATCGGATTTGTCAAATTTATCACTATTATCGGCATGTTCTTCGCTAAGGATTCTCGCGATTGAGCCTCTCCAGGCCTCAGACTTAAATATTTCACCAGTATTAAACGCTTCTTCTATTCTTGCAATTCCCTGTTTGTATACGCGCCCAGCCCCCATCGTATTATGCCCTACCTCGGAATTACCCATTTGCCCAGGTAGTAGTCCTACTTCTTCGCCCGAAGCCTCAAGTGCCACATGTGGATAATTTTTAACCGCATCCCACATAAACGTCATCCTAGCCTCTGACACCGCATTTCCCTGCTTATCCGCCGCCAGGCCAACACCATCAAGAATCGCCAAAACTACCGGCCCATCATACTGTAGCTTGTTCATAAGCCTTATTATAGCACACCTAGTTGTTGTCGATAGATTCAAATTCTATTAATTTTAACATTCTCCCCCATCATACTAATACCCTTAATATCCAAAAGATTGATTGTGCGTACAGCTTTAAAGCTAATGGTCCTGATTTCCCTTACGCCTATATGTTTCACCTCTCTAATATTTATTTTCATTTTTCTCCTTTTTTATTTTATAAAATGTGTTGACCTTATATCTAATCTCATTATACATAAAAGAAAAATAAACGCAAGATTTTTCTATTTATTAACCAAAGGTACTTGCTGTGTAATACAATGAATATTTCCACCACCAAGTAGAATTTCTCGCGCGTATACAGTCTCAATTACCTTATCAGGAAAGCATTCTTGCAAAATCCTAACGGCTTCTTCATCGTGAGAATCATTAAAGATAGGTAAAATAATCCCGCCATTACAGTTGTAATAATTTATATATGATGCCGGCAAACGATCCCCCTCGTTGCGTGGAAATGTCCCGTCCACCACGTCTACCCCCTCAGATTCTTCTCTTGTAATCGTAACTACGTTTGGTACATGGATTTTTATTATTTCTAATTTTCTACCCCTCGCATCCGTTGCAGATTCTAAATATTCCAAATCCCTCACTGATCGCTCATGCTGTGGATCCGATGGATTATCCTCCCACGCTAATACGACCTTACCAGGCGCCACAAACTGACAAATATTATCTACGTGGCCATTTGTATCTTCATCTTTATAAACACCGTACGGTACCCATAATACTTTTTCTGCACCACAATAATTAAGTAAATACTGTTCAATCTCTTCTTTTGTCTTTCCTGGGTTTCGACCTTCATCTAATAATGTTTCCTCAGTTACTAGCAAAGTCCCTTCGCCGTCCGAATGTACTGAGCCACCCTCCAACACGAAACCATCAGTGCGATAACGATCAACCCCTTCAATATTCGCCATTTTCGCCGCAATCATATCATCAAAATCCCATGGAAAATATATTCCGTTCGTTAGTCCGCCGTAACCATTAAATTCCCAATCAACTGCACGCATTTCGCCTTCATCATTTACTACCATCGTTGCTCCGGTGTCACGAATCCATGAATCATTATTCGAAATTTCTACTACCTGAACATTCTCCATGTTCATTCCTAAAACATGTGCGTATTGCGATTGATTGACGCCCAACACTACCGGCTCATGCTTTGCAATCTTCTCAATAACCTCACGAAAAGCCTTTTGTGCCGGCTTGGCCCCACCTCGCCAATTGTCTGGCCTTTCTGGCCATAATAAGTAAGTACACTTATGTTCCGCAAGCTCGGATGGCATATAAAACCCATCCTGCTTTGGTGTTGTGTTAAGTTTCATAAGTATTATCTCCTTTTCTATATTAATAATAACACAAAAATAGCCTCCCCTAGGAAGCTATTTTTTCAGGCTTTATCTTCTACCTTTTGTAAGCTTTTTTCTTCTGTCCTTCTGCGCCATATTAAATACCATGATTTCACCAATCACAATACATACAACCGTAGAGATAATCAATATCTTATTATCTACAATCGCTTCCCAGCTAAACTCTGGTACAAGAGTAAATAGTAGCGAGACGAATAACAGAATTAGTGGCACGATACCCATTAGCCACCTAAGTATTGGACCAATCTTGAGCCAATAACCATTCTTGACTTGCTGACCATTATTGTGAAGCTTAATAAATGCCGCAAACATCGGGATGTAAGATAGTAACAAGCATACCAGCGACAGCGAGAAGAACGCCCAGAACATATTCGAAAGTTCTTCCATTTCTGGAAACACATAAGCGATAATAATGCCGGCTACTGCCAAGATAGCAGCGATTATACCAGTCCAAATTCCAACCATGTACGGCACACCGTCCTTGTTGCGTTTCTTCCAAGACTTCGGAAACATTCCGTCTTCTGCCGCACAAGCAATCACCGAGTACACACCAAAGTTCCACGACGAAACATTGGAAATAAGCGTCAATATAAACAACCCACCTACTACAATCGTGATAGCTTGAATTGCCGCTTCGCTAATTCCAGCGTTTAGCATTAATACATTATAAGAATCTAGAAACCCAGTATTTGTCTGAATTTCTTCAAAAGATGTACCTACGCCCATACCGAATGATGGGAAAATGTAGAAAATTGCAATCAAGATCCCACCCAAAATAATTGCTTTTGGTATTTGTTTCTTTGGCTTGTCCATATCGTCATAAAAAGTACCCACCACCTCAAATCCAAGCATATTGAAAATAATAAGCGACACAAATGACAGACCAGCCCAATCGATTCCTCCATCAGCAGATGCTAGTGGCACGAAATCTTGCCACCCCTCTACTGGATTCGCCGTACCTTTGGAAAACAATACATACAACCCTAAAAACCCAATACCAGAAAGAATTAAAATCTTAACCACTGCGCCGATATTTGATACCCAGTCGGATTGTGATATTCTTAACATGCCAAGCACGGTCACTAGGAAAATATAGAATATCTGGATCACTAATACCATCCACATTTCCATTTCGATGCCAAACATCTGCATTAACATTGTTGTGATGAGATCGGCAAGTGATGCAATCCAAAGTGGATAGTTTACCCAGTAAAACCAAGCAACCCTCGAAGCCCATTTTTTACCAAACGCCTTCTTAATCCAAGTATACATCCCACCTTCCGATGGATACTGTGTACCGAGTTCTGCGCTAATCAGCGCATATGGTACGAAGAAGCCAATCAGCATAATCGCCCACCACACATACATCGAATTTCCGATGGCTGCAGTAGGTGCTACGGCATCTCCCACCAAGATTATACAGACTGTTGCAAGTACTGCCGAAAACAGCCTGAATTTATATTTCTTCTTTGGCACCTTTGCCCTCCTTTTGTTGTTTTATATAATCCAATGTAGCTTGCGCTACTCCACCAAAATACAATACTAAACCTCTTTGAGCGGTCAAACGATTTTCCGCTTCATCCCACGCTATTGAGTTCGGGCCATCTAATACCGAATCAGTTACTTCTTCATTCCGGTTCGCTGGCAAACAATGCATAAACTTGCAATTTGAATTACCAGTAAGCTCCATCATCTCGTCATTCACTTGATATTTTGGATAAAAGTCCTTCATGTATACTTCTTTCGGCGTTTCCTTATCATATAGACCATACCAAACGTCTGTATAAATAAAATCTGCGCCTTTCAGGGCTTCGGGGTCTTCAGTCCAAACCGCCGAACCACCATATTGCTCTGCATTTTTGCGACCAATCTCTAGCCATTCCTCACTTATCTTGTGATCAGCCGGACCATAATGCACAAAATTCATGCCAAGCTTTGTCGTTATTTCACAAATCGTATTGCAAACCTGTGTTGCATCCCCCACGAAAACTATCTTAACTTCGTTTGTCTTCTTCCCTTCTGGCCAATGATCAAACACGGTAATCATATCGCCGATTCCTTGAGTCGGATGCACACGATCACTCATGCCATTTATTACTGGTACTTTAGCATACTGAGCTAAAGCTTCAATCGATTCATGCTTGTCTACGCGTGACATAATCATATCACACATACGTCCTAATACTACGGCCGTATCTTCAATGGTTTCATGCGCACCAAGCTGGATAGCTCCTGGCGCCAAGTTTAATGCATGCCCACCAAGTTGTTGCATCGCCACCTCAAACGACACTCTAGTTCGCGTAGATTTTTGTTCAAAAAGCATCGCTAAATTCTTATGATACAAAGAGTTTAGATATCCTCCGCCTTTAATAAAACTGCGCACGGTTCTTGAAAGATTTATGATATCTAGTATTTCGGACTGATCGAAATCTGCTGTGTCCAAAAAATCTTTTCTAGTTGGTATTTTATGTGTTAGTGTATACCCATCCATGATTAAATTATATATCAAAGAAATAATAAACACAAGCTTTTTGGTGCCGCTCTTATTATTCCCGCACTATTGTTCCAGCCTTACCGGCCAAGGCATTCTTTA
>JAZRRY010000069.1:0-2458 GCA_045651145.1 Candidatus Nanosyncoccus sp. | reverse complement strand
ACTATTCAAATCAATTACTCCACTAGTTGATGAAGTGACTTTTTCATAATTTCCATCTACCAAATATCGCCAACCTAGAGCCGATGAATAATAGTCGTTATGATTGTAGTCTTTTGGCAAGCTTTTATCTTCTAGGGCCTTGATAAAATTACTCATATCCATTAAAGTCAGATTGCTGTGAGTCCCAAATAATATTCGGTTCACTTCAGTTTGAGATAAGTCTGGGTTTATTCTGCGAATATAGTCTTCTTTTGTAAGAAGTTCTATTTCCGCCATCGACATACCACTCCTCATCCGCTGATGCGCTTTTTTAATAGCACCTAGCGGCACATCGTTTATCCAATCAATCTTTCCAAATGCAGTTGGAATCACAAGACTATCGTCTTGATAAGCAAACACGGAGCGATAAGGAGTTAACCATTTTTTACGACTCATAGCATTTAAATCGATTGCTTTCTCAGCGAGCGATTTACTTTTCTCATATCTATCCTCAATATCCGCCAATTCACCGTGTAAATCACTAATTAACCCATCTAAGTCACGGCTTTCTAAATGATTAGCTCTTTCATTATATTGTTCTAATATTCTGTTTTTTTCTGATTCTTTTCTATTCTCATATAACTCACGTCGTTCTGCATCTCGTGTCCTATTGATCTCCTTGTCATATTTATGAATAATTCTTTCTAACTCCTGGTCGCGCCAGTTCGTTATTTTTTTGATATCTGATTCATTTCGTGAAGCTAGGATTCTATTCTTTTCTTCGTCACTTGCAGATTCTAGCTCTTCTAATTCTTTTGAAACCCTCTTCATACCCAATTCTAAACCACGCTCTCGCCATGAATCACCTGATTTGCCGATAAATCTAGAAACATTCTCGCTGATGTTCTCATAATTAGATATATCAACCAATCTTTTCCTAGCTTTTTCTCCTAGTCGTGAACATGCCACTGCCGTAGAAAAAGAACAACCCTCACCAAAATCCATCGCTTTAACATAAATATTTGCCGCTTCCATAACAGCTCGATGCTCTAATGAATCGTCGTCCAAATCAGAAGAATTCTTCGCGACCTGCCTCGAAATATTTTCATATTCATCTATAATTACCGACCAATCACCGATGCTGAGTACTTCTTCATATTTTTCTTCTTCGTATTCATCTTCTTCGCAGAATCGATCCCAGTATCCTACTCCAGATTCTAGCCCTTTAATCTTTGGAAAAAAGAAAGGAACATTTTTATGCTTATTCTTTGCAATGCTTAGTGCTGTTTTATAGGCGCCGTATTCTGGAGTTCCAAGCATCGCTGATCTCATTGCTCCTCTTGTTATGCCTAAACGAATATCTTTTCGCGGAATGGATTCTGGATCCGGAGTGTATTTATCTCCCCACCAGTCTTCTACTACAGCTACACCTTGCATCAAGTCTTGTTGAAAATCTAGATGATCGTTAAAACTATCCGAATTAAGATCATCAAAGTCGTCTCCACATAATAATCTAACTTTATTTGCTAAAGAAGTCTCCCCTATAAATCTAAGGCGTTCTTTTTTATCGGCTATCGCTCCAAACTTTGACTCTATCTCTGGGTCGTAGCTAGTTGATTCTCCTAAATAACGAAACAACTCATAATGGCTTCTGATTATCTCCTTCGCCTCTATGTTTGGATTGTATGTTTCATGAGGATTAGAAGAATAATTAAATGTTCTGCCCAATTCATCTAATTCGTCCGCTTCATATAACCCCCAACTCTTTAATTCGGATTCTATTACCTGCGTTTGATGCTCCTTATCCTGCTCATCTTTTTTCGTATCAACTTTATGAGTATGAGCTAATTCATGTTGGGCTTTTTCGTCCTTATATCGAACTACCGGCTTACTATGTTTACGGGTTGCTCTTCTTCGCTCGCGCCTTCGTGATTTTTTTAAGGCGTTCACGGCGTAATATGCGTCTTCGGTCGTATCAGAAAGGCTTTCCCACCCATCAGAAAAACCTTCGAGCGCTTCATTACCATATTTTGCATTATAAGTATTACCGGATTCCATACCATTAATTATAGCATAAAAAAGCCCGGCCTAGAGCCGGGGGTGGTTATCAGTGACCAACTCCTACAGTTAACACCCAAATGTCCGTAGGTACGGGGCGTCTCATCCGAGAAGGAGCCTCATCGGCTAGTATTAAATTAGTGACTCGACGGCTACAGGAGCTCGCCTACCCTATAGTCACCCGTGTGCGTCACCGCCACCACATACTTGCCCATCTTCGGGTCGAAGACTGCAACTGCCGGGCAGATGTGGTTTAGAGTGTGCGCAAGCACGAATGCTACAGGGAGCGATGCCGGGCCATTTAGAAGGACGGTTTTACCCATTACCTCCTCGGACACTGCCTCCACGGCAGTTTTAGCGTCCTGGGCGATCTCGTCGTTGCTTCCCGGTTCGCCGAATCCGATCTTCAGAGTGATAACGT
>JAZRRY010000068.1:0-4482 GCA_045651145.1 Candidatus Nanosyncoccus sp. | reverse complement strand
TTATTAATGTGGTGGACGCTAAAGGAATCGATTCAAAGAACGGCTCCAATATTAACCGCATCCAAATGTGGTGGACGCTAGAGGAGTCGAACCTCTGACCTTGTCTACGTCAAAGACACGCTCTAGCCAACTGAGCTAAGCGTCCCCTCAGAAGCAAACCAATTATATATTGACATTCTATAAAGGATATACCCTAAAAAGTCAACCTACAATTCACTTGCCTACACATATTATACCACATAATTTTAACTTTAATAGAATTATTTTCCCTCGCCCAGAAATTAATATATGACTGTCATTTCTTAAAACTTATATATATTAATGCCAGATATCCACATCTTTAGCAATTTATGGTATAATTAGAACAATATTTGCCAATTTTTGCAAATATTGTAACTTATGAAATGTTGTTATGCCTGAAGGAGGGGAATAGTTATGAAAGTCAGAAACCTTGAACCCGTTGCGCGCATGCTTTCGGGGCTCGAACTTAAGACACTGGCGTCGGACGGCAATGTCACGGTCACGATTTATTTCTCCTCCGAACATGGAGATATTCGCGAGATCGAGATAGACTCTACGCATACTGGTCGACCCGGTATTTGGAATAAAGGACAATGGACTAAGGAAATAAAACAAAGGGTGGAAAAATCTTACTCGAACCTCGGCAGCATCACGGCACGAGCAATAGTAGTCGTATTTTACGACTACAAATGTTCGAGATCTTATACTCTCGAAGCAATGGACCTCTCTAAGATACTTTTCTTCAATAGGATAATAATATCCGACCAGCTAGAAGGGTATAGAGAGTATAGACAGTACATCCTCAGTCCGGATAAATCCAAGAAGCTCCGTAGATTTGAAGATGTCATTAGGTTTTTAGGAAATGTTCCGACATCAGAACTGAAGCAACTTCCGGATTTCAGCCCGATGATCGAAGTGCAAAGAGCAGAGCGTCTCTTCAAGGCTTAAGGCTTAGCAACACCTCAAAAATCCCTCAGCCTCCACACAGCCTGTGTGGACAAGGCTGGGGGCTTTTTACGTCAGTGATACTCTATCTATGCATATGTTATAATTACTCCATGAGATTATTATTAGAGCCCATCACTAAACAGGATCTTATCAAAGATTCCACCAACTTTATCGATGATTATGCAATTAAGGCCGTAGTAGATGTGAACAAGGAAATAATTGCTGTTGACTCTCCTATGCATTACGATTGCGAGCAACTTCTTCTTGAAAATGGTTCTAAGCAACAAGATCTTTGGGGTATCAACCTCTATTTAGATAGCGACACTATTGATGATTTAATAGAGTTCGACTCCATGATTAACATTCGTCCTTCGCAAAACAACCGTAGCCGCGACGTAGAAGACCCTGAAATACAACAAAAGATTAAACAAATCGTCCAAAAATGGCTGAAATAAACTATATCCATAACGAAGAAACTCACCAAAATTGGCTAAAGCAAACTATCGCTTACCAAATGGGCAATATTGGCAGCGAAGTTTCTCGTGCCCTTAAATGGACAGCAAAAGGCAACGAAGCACGTGCCGACAAAGCTATCGACCGCGCACTTGAGCTTTTTGATTTCACAATTGAAGCTAACATTAAAAATCATTTTCGTCTTACTGAAATTTTAAAAGCTCGCGAAGAGTTTTGTGATTATTTTTTTAACCATAATTCTTATCATACCGATCCTGTACGAATGCAAAAATACTATGATGGCTTTGTCATAATGATGTCGTAAATCAGATGTCTTCTTCTTACGGATATTATTAACTATGTTATGATAGAAACATAAGTATTATGGAAAGGAATTTTAATGGAACAGAATGTCAATACTAAGGCGCCAACAATGCCAGTGGTAGATGATAAACAAAAAGGTAGGAATGGATTAAAAATCGCTACTACGGTTGCATGTATTGTGGCAGTTTGTGGTATAGGATTTGGTGTTTATGGTATAATGCAAAGTTCTGAGAAAGATGGTCAAATATCTGATTTGAAAACCCAAATAAGAGACCTTGAAGGATCTATAATTGATGCTGAGTCTTCTGAAATTATTGAGCCATCTAAATCTACAATCACGACAGAAGCTTACGAAAATTTTGCAAGTAATTTATCCAAAAATAATACTGTGACTGTTTTTGGCTATTATTATCATTGGACTGGTTCAGATAATGTAAAAAGAACAGTAGTGTCACGTATTGAAAATTCTCATCTTACTATAACTGATATAGACAATGGGGATGCAATAATTGCTGAAGTTGACGGTGTTATCAGTGCATATTACGTCGAAATAGGAAATGGTGGCGTGCCTTATATGTATTTAATCAAAGACGATGGCAGTGTAGCTCGCATAGATATATCTGAAAATGGCTCTAGAGCAATTGAGGATTTGAATGGATATGAAAAGATTGTTTCAATTATTGGTGGTGGCGATTTATCTGCTCATTTAATTGATATTGAAGGAAACGTATATAAGAACTCTTAACGTAGGCTCAAGAATTTTGGAAAAGCACTATAACTTAGTTTATAGTGTTTTTTTAGGTCTGATTGTTTAGGATATTAACAGGCATTTTATAGGAAAAAACCGCATTTCTTGACGGTATTTTATCGTAGAAACACTCCAAAATCGCATACTATTTCCACAAGATACTTAACAGAAATTTACCACTAAAAAATCGGCCATTTTGCCGATTTGAATACGTTCTGGTGGTTCCGGCTGGACTTGAACCAGCGACACAAGGCTCTTCAGGCCTCTGCTCTACCAACTGAGCTACAGAACCATAACTCACATTATATCATAGGTGTGCTATAATTAAAAGTATGAAAAAGATAAATACTTCGCCCATTTCTGGCACCCAAGAACTCACACCCAAAGATCAGGCTAAGTTCGATAAATTAAAGGAATCCGTAATCGCAAATTATCGTAAACACGGTTTCTTAAATATCGAGACGCCCACCATTGAGCGCACAGAAATCCTACTTGCTAAAGCTGGAGGCGAAACCGAAAAACAAATCTATAGAGTAGTTAAGACTTCCAGTTCTGAAGAAAACGCCAAAGAAGCACTTCGCTTTGACCATACAGTACCTCTTGCCCGCTACGTCATTGAGCACGAGAATGATCTCGCCTTCCCCTTTAAAGTCTCACAGACCGGATTAAACTATCGCGGCGAACGCGCCCAAAAGGGTCGCTTTCGTGAATTCTACCAATGCGATATCGATGTCATTGGCCGTAATACCCTCCCCATCGCATACGACGCCGATGTCATTTTAACCCTTCTTTCCACATTTAATTCTTTTAAGTTAAACACGCCAGTTGTAGCTCGCATCAGTAATCGCAAAATCCTATCCGGCCTACTAGAAGCTCTAAATCTAGAAGATGATTCCAAGGAAATCTTTAGTATTATCGATCACGCCGAAAAAGTCACTCCAGAACAAACTAAAGAATCTCTAGAAGAACTAAACTTATCTAAAGATATCGTTAAAAAACTTCTAGATTTCATCGGACTACACGGCGAAAGATCACTTGTTATCAAAGAACTCGGCAACTTAGAAATTACAAACGATACCTTTACGGACGGCGTTAATGAACTAGACCAAATCCTATACTTATTAGAATCTGCAGATCTTAGCGACCAAATCATGGCCGACATGCAAATCGTACGAGGGTTAGATTATTATACTGGCACAGTCTTCGAATTTATCCTCCCCGAACACAAAAACATCGGTTCTGTCGGTGGCGGTGGCCGCTATGAAAACCTTACACATTACTTCTCCGACAAATCGTTCCCTGGCGTCGGTGGCTCTATTGGTGTCACTCGCCTATTCTATATATTAAACGAACGTAGTCTCATAGCTGACAAGGATAATCTTTTAGATTATGCAGTTATCCCAGTTTCTGAACATGAATTTGACGAAGCTATGAGCGTCGCTAGAAAACTTCGCAACAAGAATCGTAGCACCACTATCGTCTTTTCTGGAAAAAATCTCGGAGATAAACTCACATACGCAACCAAAGTCGCGAAAAACGGCATAGTAATCGGCGAAGCAGAAGTTGCTTCCCAAACTCTAAAGTCCAAAAATTTTGAAAGTGGCGAGATTAGCGAGATCAATATCGACGTCGAATCCAATCCCGAAGATTTCTGGGCCGACTGATCATAAGGTCGTCGATTAAGACTAACTCTCTTTTAAAAAAGCTCCACTCTGACGAGACCAGAGCTTGGCATATTCACCATCTGCTTTTATCAGCTCATGATGCGTTCCTTGCTCAACAATCTTCCCAACAGATAGCACCACTATCTTATCTAGTCCAGCAATTGTAGACAGCCGATGTGCTACTACAATCGAAGTTCGCCCCCGCATTAAGTTTGCCAGAGCCTCCTGAATCAAAGCTTCCGATTCTGAATCCAATGCCGAGGTCGCCTCATCTAGTACTAAAATTGGTGCATCCTTTAAGATCGCCCGCGCTATTGCAATTCT
>JAZRRY010000067.1:0-5400 GCA_045651145.1 Candidatus Nanosyncoccus sp. | reverse complement strand
CTACCAAAAAACACTTTCCAAAACACAGCACGAAATCCATCATCAAATAATCCTCTTAATAGATAAAAACCGTAAATCGCTAGATATATAAGCCAGACTATCCCAGCCGTCAAAAATCCTCGCACTGGGTTAAGAGACCACAAAACCGAGAAACTTAACCATATCGGAAATACCAGCCATAGCCAATTCTTTTTTATACCTTGCCAAAACTCTTTTTTCCCTACTGTAAGAATTCCCACCACTAAATCAAATATTGCTAACCATATCAAAGGTAAAGATATCTCAAAGTTCATCGAATCACTTTCACCAAAATGAATCAACGGATGATATGAAAAAAATAGTACCGCAGGCAAAATATACACCAAAACTTTAAACAGTTTTTTCATTCTTACGTTTTTTCCTGCACTCTTTTATAAAATCTTTCAATTCCTTATCAAATCTTTTTTCATCAAAACCATCCGCAGTTTTGGAAATTTCTTTTTTATCAAATTTCTTTTTTTCAAACTTAATAATCGCATCCGCTAGAGATTTAACCGTCTGCCTTTCAAAAAGTACGCCATTTTTTCCTTCTATCACATAATCTCTCGCACCGCCTTCGCCAAATGCAATTACCGGGCATCCCGCCGCCAAAGCCTCTACCGGAGCAATCCCAAATGGCTCCAAGCTAGGAAACAAATATCCCTTAGCATTCGCTAAATATTTCGCTAAATCCTTCTTCCCCATTATCGGCAGGAATGTAACTAGCCTAGACCCTTCAGTCATTTTTACTAATTTACTATGTTCGGGCCCATCCCCAATCACCACTAATTTCCTCTTCGTTTTTAGGCAAGCTCCCACCGCAAGATCAATCCTCTTCCAATTCACCTGCCGACTAGTAGTAATGTAATAATTGGTAAATGATTGTGGTGTTTCGAGGGAATCCGGAGCCTGGCAAGGTGAGGACGAACGCCGTCCGCCCGTGGCGAGGGGCCGGACGGACGCGGCCCGAGAAACACCACAACATTTGCTAAATTCACCTATCTCTACTGGCGGATGAATTACCACAGCATCTCTTTTGTAATATTTCCTAATCATCTCCTTCGCATATTCCGAAATTGTCACAAAATAATCTGGATTCTTAGCAGCCTCAAAATCCGCCCGCCTTAGCGGCCTCACTAACAGTTTAAAGAAAAATCTGACCACTGGATTAAAAATCCCAAAACCAGGATTTTTGATATAGTCATCATACATTTGCCAATAATACTGCGTGGGCACATGACAATATGAAATATGAATCCCATCGGGTACTTTTACGGACTTTGCCTCCGCTCCTGTCACCGATATCACTAGATCATATCCCGATAAATTCAGTTTCGAAAAATATCTTTGCCTAAGTGGCCCCATGATTCTCCTTAAGGAGCTAGGAAAAATCTGCAACCATCCTGTCCGCACCTCAGCATCATTAAACCAATCAATACCTTTAGGATCATATTTCGAAGTATAAATCGGAGCCTCCGGGAATAGCTTGTGGATTTTCAAAATCACCTTCTCTGCGCCACCCACATTCGTCAACCAATCGCATACTATAGCAACTTTCATTTCGCTCCGTCTCTTTTTAATACAATCGCAATTGTTTTAAAGAAAATTTGCAGATCCAGTGTCAATGACCAGTTTTTTACGTAGTATATATCTAGAGCCCGCCTCTCTTCGAATGGAATATCTCGCCTTCCAGATACCTGCGCAAATCCTGTCAATCCAGATTTGACAGTAAGAATTAAGGATCTATCGCCGTAATCCCTTAACTCGCCAGGTAACAATGCCCTCGGACCGATCAAAGAAATATCGCCCTTCAAGATATTAAACAGTTGCGGCAGTTCATCTATCGAAGTCTTACGGATAAAATGACCAAATTTAGTGATCCTTGGATCGTTCTTCAAATAATCCCCATCGTTGCGATACTTTTTGATTAGCTCAGGCTTCCCCATTTTAGTAAACGCCTCCTCAGCCGTCATGCCGCTGTATTTAGGCTTCATCGATCTAAACTTATAGCACTTAAATTTCCGATTATACCTAGTTAATCTTTCATCCGTATAGATCGGAGAATGTTTAAAATCTGATAATTTTAATATCAACCATACAATCATCATTGGTATCGCAGCTATTACGATTGCAATCAAACTAAACACAAAATCGAACAATCTCTTAATTATTGCATACCCACCACTTAGTGGCGTCGTCTTCACCATTACAGCCGGAGTATTGCCAACTAGTTCTAGCTCGCCAAAGTGTGACGAAAGCGCCGCCTCGCTCGGCACAAAATAATATAATAAATGATGACGCACCGCCTGCTTATATACATACTCTGTAGATTTTTCGTCAGTCTGAAAAATCACATCTGCTCGTGATTTTTTTATAGCGTCCTTTAATGATGGGTGCTGTTTTTTTACTAAATCCTTTGGGATGAACCTTTTTCCAGCCACAATTGCAGCCAAACGATATCCAGATTCGGGTGCCGAAGCAATATAATCCGCCAAGTATTCAGTACTCTTATTGTTTCCAATTATAATCGCGCGTTTAGAGCCATACTCCTTTCTAAAAATATGTTTGGCAACTAATCGCATAATCATTCTTTCAAGCAGTAGAAAGATGAATGATAACGCTACCGAGGTCAGCGCCATTATTCTAACAGGGAAAAGATCGTTATCACTAAAGAAAGAATACACTATCAAGGCCGCAACCGACAATACGGCAGCTAGCATTAATCTTCCTATTTCTGGCAATCTCGATTTTTCTAAAAAGATGCTCTTACGATATAACCCCAAAGTCGTTAATATGATTAACACAATTGGCAGTAGAAATATCACTGTCAGCGTAAAATTATATAATTGCGAATCGAACGTGTATGGTCTCGGGTCTACATAAACTCTAATGAAATAAGCCATCGCAAACGATAAAATCAATGCAATAGCATCCCCTACGATTAATGCCACTCTTAGCACTATATCAGACTTCTTCTGCATAAGATCATTATATCATGATATTATTCTACCGTAACAGACTTCGCTAGATTCCGCGGCTGATCCACATTATTTCCCTTAGCCACAGCCATATTATAAGCAAACAATTGCGACAACACATTCATTAGTATCGGAGCAAAAATCTCTAGCGATGTTGTAATTTTTACTACATTTTCTACCGGCAAATCAAACTTCTTTTCATTAGTAAATACTATCATATGTCCACCTCTCGCCAACACCTCCTGTACATTCGATATCGCTTTTTCATATAGTGGGCCTTTGGGTAAAATTGCCACCTCAAAGAATCTATCGTCTACCAAAGCTAAAGGTCCATGTTTTAATTCACCAAAAGCATACGCATTTGCGTCAAGATAAGATATCTCCTTCATCTTTAACGCACCCTCCATCGCCGTAGGATACGCCACATCTCTTCCAAGATATATACCATGTTCATACTTAGTATATTTTTTTGTAATTTCTTTAATCTGCTTCTCGGAGTTTTTGAGCACCTTACTAATTTCTGCAGGCAACTTTGCAATTTCATTAATATAAGGCCTTAAAATCGTACTTTTCACGCCTTTAGCCTGTGCCATCGTAATTCCAAACATTACCATGGCGATTACCTGTGAAGTAAATGCTTTAGTCGAGGCTACCGAAATTTCTGGGCCAACATGTACGTAAGTACCCCCATCAACCTCACGAGCAATAGTAGAACCAATCGCGTTCACAATACCAACAGTCTTTATTCCCTGCTTTTTTATTTCCCGAAGACACGCCAAAGTATCAGCCGTCTCTCCAGACTGAGACACAATTAACGCTACCGAGTTCTCTGGAATGTATGATTGCTTATAACGGTACTCTGATGCTATTACTGATTCAATGGTTATTCCAGGAGTAAACTGTTCTATATAATATCCAGCCAAGACTCCCGCATAATAGGCCGTACCACAACCCACAATCACAAGATGGCTGATTTTTCTTAGTTCGGACTCTGACAAACCTGGCCCGCCTAATTTCACTTCACCTTTCTTTGCATCTATCCTACCGCGCAGAGTTTCAGTCAAAGAATCTGGCTGCTCCATTATTTCTTTCAAAAGAAAGTGCTCGTATCCACCCTTTTGAATCGCCGCGAGATTCGTCTCAATTTCCTCAACCTTAGCCGACACCGGTTCCGAATTTAAGGTCTTGACCTCAATACTATCTTTTGTAACTCTAGCTACTTCTCCATCTTTCAAATAAATCGCATTCTTCGTATGGCCCACCAAAGCCGAAGCATCCGAAGCGATTAATGTTTCGCCATTTCCTACACCAATCACAAGTGGCGATCCGCTTCTAGCCACTATAATTTCATCAGGATTCTTTTCTGAAACTACCGCAATTCCATAAGTCCCTTTAGCTAGCTTCAAAGCCTGAACTACGGCATCGGCCAAAGTATGTTTACCATCGGCATAAAACGACTCAATAAGTGCCGCTAGTACTTCCGTATCCGTCTCTGACTTAAACGTATGATTCCTTAGATGTTCTTTAATGGCTTTATAATTTTCAATAATTCCATTATGCACCAAATAAATATCGCCAGCCTTATGCGGATGAGCGTTCTTTTCACTTGGCTCCCCATGCGTAGCCCACCTCGTATGACCAATACCAATTTTGTCGTCACGTTTACTTTTTACAACTTTTTTCTCAAGATTCGTAATTTTACCCTTTGCGCGAATCAAAGTAGCTTTACCACCATCCGATAAAGTAGCGATACCAGCAGAATCGTAGCCACGATATTCTAATCTTTTTAGTCCAGAAATCAAAAAACTCTGCGCATTTCTATCGCCTATATAGCCCACAATTCCACACATAAATAAACTCCTTTTTAATAATTCATATTATAGCACGACAAAAAAACAGAATAAGGGCTTTATTTTTTATGAAATAAGTGATATAATAATATCCATTCCGGGCCGGTAGCTCAGCTGGTTAGAGCATCTGCCTCTTAAGCAGAGTGTCGAGGGTTCGAGTCCCTCCCGGCTCACCAACAGGGGAACCTGTGGAAAACTCAGGTTCGAAGATGAAATTAAATGGTGATTTATATCTGTAAATCACCCTTTTTTGTGCATCAATTTCAAGGTTCGAAACCATATTTCTGACCAAAATGTCCTTTTCGACGAGATCTCCTTTTTCTAATCTGTTAATTAGCGAATTTAGCGAGTTCGAAAACTTTTCGATGGTCATGCGTAATTTTTCAGGATTCTTAATTTTGGCTTCAATTTGCTTGATTCTTTCGTCGATATTTACAACATCATTTTGCAAATCCGCCATGTCCTTTTTGAGCTTGTCCTTGACGGCTTTAGGTGATTCTTTGTCTAGCTCGGCGTACTTTTCGGCAAGGTCGTCGATCTTTCTTTGTTTCTGC
>JAZRRY010000066.1:0-13262 GCA_045651145.1 Candidatus Nanosyncoccus sp. | reverse complement strand
ATAAAAGCAGTTTACAACCCGAAGGCCGTCATCCTGCACGCGGCGTTGCTCCATCAGGCTTTCGCCCATTGTGAAAGATTCCCTACTGCTGCCTCCCGTAGGAGTCTGGGCCGTGTCTCAGTCCCAGTCTGGATGATCATCCTCTCAAACCATCTAACGATCGTCGACTTGGTGAGCCATTACCTCACCAACTATCTAATCGTACGCAGGCCAGTCCCAAAGCGCAAAAGCTTTAATCCGAAGATCACATGCGGTATTAGCACACCTTTCGGTGCGTTATCCCTCACTTTGGGGTCCGTTCCCACGCGTTACTCAGCCGTCCGCCGCTCGTCAGCAGAATTCCACGGTTCCCTCGAAGTCAACAACCTACGATAAAGCGCTAGGTGTGTCAAGGAAACGGTGGAACTCCCTGTTACCGCTCGACTTGCATGTATTAGGCACGCCGCCAGCATTCATCCTGAGCCAGGATCAAACTCTCCATTAAAGTATAAGTTTGTTCAAAAACTCATAAAGTAAAACTGACGATGATTAATTGCACAACTAAATTGTTAAAATATTTCTAAAGACTGGTAAAATATCTACTCGCAGCTTTAGACTGTCACCATCTTATCGCATCTAGTGATTTTTGTCAAGTACTTTTTTAGGTTTTTTATGGGATTTTGGCCAAAAAAGCCACAGAACTACAATATCACCCAGAGCGATCAGTATAACTAGCCACCATGGAAATTCAATTGTCTTTTGGCCGCATGGACTAGTGGCGGTGCCAGTACTAGGAGCTTTGACGCCTTGCGACGTGGTTGATTGGGATGTCATCTGTCCAGATGACAAAATGCCGTCGTTTTGAGAAGTGGCGAACACGGCGCCACTCTCGATGTATTTATCTCCTGAACCTTCATCTTGCATTTCTTCGGCTTGAGGTCTTGTTTCCCCTTGAACATCATTTTCTTCTGCAGGAACCTCCTTGCTATTGTCTGCTTCTCTACCCTCTAAATCTTCGACTTGACGTATTACAGGAGAATCGAACTTTAGCATTTCTTTTTCTGTAGCTTCTCTTGGAGGAAAAAAACGTTGGCCTTTTTCGGCAGAAAGCATTAAGCGACACTCTGTCCCCTTTGTGTAATCCGGCTCTAATAGACATGGACCATAAGGGTAGAAACGGCCCATAGCGTTAAAATATGGCTCCGCAAAAGCTGCGTAGGCTATTTCTCCAGATGAGTTTAGACTTAAACCGCTACCTGCAACGTTGACAAGAAACTCTTCATTTGCTGGAATGGTATTCTCGGAGGCATCTCTTTGAGCATAGAGATAATGTGCTCCTGAAAGCGTGTCATTCATTAGATCCTCTGCATATATGCTATAATTATAGATGCGATCAACATCGTGATCGAACCATCCCATATAGAATTCTCCGAGAGTTAGTGGCTCAGAGATACCCATATGCTTTAGCATCATATTTTCGTCGAAAAACAGCACCTTAATCGTTTCTTCGGTGGGATTAACAGAGGTGACTACGATTTGCTGTTGGGTTAGTTGTTCAAGCGCCCAAAATTTCGGATTCTCGCTTTCCATTTCGGAGAAAAACAGTTCTTCGAGGCAATGAGTATCTTCGCCACAGATGTTTGCCGCTTCCCTGTCGTATTCTTCCTTGTATTCGAGTAGTTCGGGGACAGAATACCAAGTAGTGCCGTCCTCTTCCTTATAAAGTGCAGAGGCCTTTGGGGTGGTAGTAGTTGGACTGACAAGGCCAAGAATAAGAGTTGATAATAAAAGTGTGGTTAGTTTTTTCATAATGCTCCTCTATTAATTTAATTTTGGAGGAGTATAGGCATAGGACTAGCGCAATTGCAACCCCCACCCCTCGCTTATGCTTAGTTTTTATAATGTTTTATGTTATAATTTAAAGTATATTAGTCACTTGCACTAATTGCAGCTTAATGACAAAGCAAGGCAGTGAGAAGCGAGAGGAGTTGCTTCAATGTTTAGTAAAAACCAGCTAGCATTTGACATGAAAGAGGCAGCACTTAAGGTTCGAGAGACGATGCTCGAGGTTCAAGAATCGGCGATTAGGGATCAAATGATGGCATTTGATTTATTTGAAGCGAAGCTTGAGGCTCAGTGGCAGCAGCTAGATTCGCTCGTATCTGAATCAGAAGCATTAATGATAAAGAGGACGGGTAGAAACGTCGTAGAACTCGCTGAGCCCGCAACTCAATATGTAGCGCTCGACGACAAAGAAGCAATCAAGAGTCGAGAGATGATGCTCGAGGTTCGAGAGTTGATGTTCGAGGCTCGCAAAATAGAGCTCGACTTATTAATGACAGAGCTTAGAGCCCGACGGCAGAGATTAGAATCTGCTATACTAAAGCTGAGAGCAATAAAAGCAAAAATCGAGGGGATTGAACAAGCACTAGAAAATGATGAGGGCGAGATAAAGATCGAGCAAACTTCTGAAGATGATGAAAGTGAGATGACCGCCATTTTCAAGAGCGTGTTACAGAAGCGGGAAGATGAAAGCTGTGTTCGTGAGGTAAACGTTCTCGTCGATAGGATGATATGGGAAGCACGAGTGCAACTCAATCCGGAATTATCGATTGATAGGCTATGTATATCCGCCCGCCCACGACATCATCTGGAGTGGAATGGGATATACACGATTGATCAGCGGGAAGCTCTTTCCAGGAGTGATCTGCTAAATATTCGGGGCCTAGGCCCGAAGGGTGTCAATGAGATTGCCGACAAGCTTAAGGCGCTTACTGAATTTGAGCTTCCTGATTAATAGGTTACCAAAATAACACCGAAAAGGTCGCGTGAGAACGCGGCCTTTTTCGATGTTTGGGGGTTTAGGTTATTTAGTTGTTTTATTATTCCCCGTTTTACTGGCTGTTTTGTTGCTGGCTTTGTCACTGGTTTTACTGCTGGCTTTATCGTCAGCTTTGCCTTCTTCGGGTTCTTCTTCTGGAAGAACGATACCGATAGAGGCCACAGTATCACCTTCGCTCATTTTCATGATACGAACACCTTGAGTAGCGCGCCCTAAGGTTGGGATTTCTTTCATAGCCACACGAATAGCTTGGCCCTTGGTAGACATCATAATTACCTCTTTAGCGAGTGGATCTAGAGTATGAACCGCTACGATAGGGCCAGTCTTAGCCGTAACAGAGGCAACCTTAATACCGACACCACCGCGTTTATGAGGTGGGAAGTTGGAAACTAGGGTAGCCTTGCCGTACCCGTTAGCTGAAACGACGATTAGTTTCTGCTTGGGATTAGTAACTACATCCATACCGACGATTTCGTCCTTTGGACGGAGGCGCATGCCTCTTACGCCCATGGCGGCACGACCCATAACGCGAACTTCTTTTTCATTAAACCTCGTGGCTTGACCAGCTGAAGTAGAGATAACGATATCATTCTCCCCTGTAGTCTCCTGAACCCATTTAAGTTCATCCCCGTCGGCGAGCTTGATAGCGATTAGGCCATTGCTGCGGACGTTAAAGAAATCTTTAGCTGCAGACTTTTTAATGGTACCCTTCTTGGTGGTCATAAAGAGATAGCCGTCTGCCCTAGCGTCACCCTGTTTAATGATAGCGGTGATCTTTTCTTCTGGATGCATATTGAGCATATTTACGGCGGCAGTACCCTTGGCAGCCAGAGATGCCTGTGGGACTTCGTAAGCTTTCATGCGGAACAATCTTCCCTGATTGGTGAAGAATAACAGAGAGTCGTGAGAATTGGCGGTCAGAATTTGCGCAATTACATCTTCCTCTTTAGTGGTCATACCGCGCTTACCTTTGCCGCCTCTGTTTTGTTTTCTGAAATCGGTCTGCGGAACACGCTTCATGTAGTTTTCTGAGGTCAACAGGATCACGCTCTCTTCTTCTGGGATGAGTTCCTCTTCGGAGAATTTGCCAACTTCGTGATTGATAATCTTAGAACGGCGTTCGTCGCCATATTTTTCTTTTAAGGCGATTAGCTCTTCCTTGATTACCCTTAGAATCTCATTTTCATCAGCTAGGATCGCCTCTAATTTCTTGATTAAATCATGAAGTTGTTTTAATTCTTCTTCGATCTTGTCGCGTTCCAATCCCTGTAGACGGCGAAGTTGCATCTGCAAGATAGCGTTAGCCTGAATCTCGGAAAGACCGAATCTAGACATCAATTGTTTATCGGCGTCATCATAAGAAGCACGGATTACCTTGATTACCTCGTCGATGTTATCTAGAGCAATCTTTAAGCCTTCGAGAATGTGTGCTCGTTCTTTAGCCTTCTTTAGCTCGAATTCGGTGCGACGGCGTACTACCTTCTGACGATGCTTGATAAATTCACCGAGAATCTCTTTAAGGCCTAGTGTCCTTGGTTGAACACCATCTATTAGAGCTAACATGTTGTAGTGGAAAGAAGTCTGGAGTCCGGTCATCTTGTAGAGTTGATTTAATATCTTCTTCGGGAAGGCGTCTTTTTTAAGCTCTACTACGATACGAATCTTGCCCCTTGCAGATTCATCACGAGCGTCAGCGATGTGATCTAACTTCTTAGCTAAGACTAGCTCGCGAACCTTCTCAATGAAGCCTTCCTTGCTCATGCCATAAGGGACCTCTGTAATGACGATATTATAACGGCCCTTGGTGCGCTCTTCGATATTAGTGACGGCGCGAATAATCACGGAACCTTTACCGGTGGCGTAAGCTTGTTTCATGGGGGCGCCACCGTAAACTTCGGCCCCTGTTGGGAAATCTGGACCCTTGACGTGCTTCATTAGACCATCAAGAGAGATATCTGGGTCGTCGATCTGAGCCACGGTAGCATCTACTAATTCACCAAGATTATGAGGAGGGATATTAGTAGCCATACCTACGGCAATACCCATCTGACCATTTAAGAGGATATTTGGAAGGGCAGCCGGTAAAACTACTGGCTCTTGCTCGGTGCCATCGAAGTTATCGCGGAAATCTACGGTGTCTTTCTCGATATCAGTGAGGAGCTCAGCTCCAACCTTATCCATGCGAGCCTCAGTATAACGGTAGGCGGCTGGCTCATCACCATCCATCGAACCGAAGTTACCTTGGCCTTCAATCAGGGTATAACGCATTTTCCAGGGCTGAGCGAGGTTAACCATCGCCATATAGATAGAGGAGTCACCATGCGGATGGTACTTACCCATGACGTCACCGACGATGCGAGCGGATTTGACCGTAGCGTGAGGAGCTTTCCAACCGTTTTTGTTCATGGTGTAGAGAATGCGGCGGTTGACTGGCTTCAAACCATCGCGGACATCTGGGAGGGCACGGTCGACAATTACGGACATGGAATATCTAAGGAAATAGTCTTCCATGGTGTGCTCGACTGGCTTGATTTCCAAGCCATCCTGAATTGTAGGAACCTCAGATACACTCTCTTCGGACACACTCGACGACACAGAACTAGCGTCATTCTTCGGGGCGCGTCGCTCGCTCCCGTCGCCACGGGGCTCGCGCGCTACTCCTCGCCTTGCCAGGCTCCGGACCCCCTCAGAATTGACACTAGCTTCCGTGCTATCGTCTGTGTTTAGAATATTATTGTTCTTGTCGTCTTCCATGATTCCTCCTTAAAAGTCCAAATCGTCAAGGTTAACAGATGCGGCGCCGGATTGGATGAAGTTCTTGCGGAGTTCGACTTGGTCTCCCATTAACTTCGTAAATACGGCGTCAGCCTTTTCGGCGTCTTCAACATGAACTTTAACTAAGATACGGTTATCTGGATCCATGGTAGTCTCCCAGAGTTGCTTGGCGTCCATTTCACCAAGACCCTTAAAGCGTTGCTGTGCGGTATAACCGGCTTGTTTGAATCTCTCTTGAGTTTCGTCAATTTTGGCACCATTCTTAATTCTCTCTTCGATTTTTTCGGTGAGTTTGTTCTCTAGGGAAACTTCATCATAGAGGTAATCAATTTTACGTGTATTACCGGTGCCTTTAATTAAGCCAAATAGAGGCGGCTTGGCAAGGTATACGTGGCCAGATTCGATAACCTCTGGCATGTAACGGAAGAAGAAGGTCATAAGAAGGGTGGCGATATGGAGACCATCGACGTCGGCATCGGTCATAAAGATGATTTTGTCGTAGCGAAGGCCATCGATATTGAACTGATCTCCGATACCAACCCCTAGGCCTTTGATAAGAGAAACAAGCTCCTGATTAGCTAGCATTTTATCGAGACGAGCACGCTCAGTATTAAGAACTTTACCTCTTAAAGGAAGGATAGCCTGAATTTGAGGATTGCGACCTTCCTTGGCGGAACCAGCAGCGGAGTTACCCTCCACGATGAAGAGTTCACAATCTTCCCTGTTGCGGCTGGAACAATCGGCTAATTTAGATGGCAGATTAAGCCCCTCAAAGGCGCCCTTTCTGATTACGTTATCCCTGGCAGCACGAGCAGCTTTGCGGGCTCTGGCTGCCAAGATGGCTTTACCGACTATCTTCTTGGCGATAGCAGGGTTCTCTTCGAGATAGTAACCGAAATATTCAGTCATAACCTTGTCAACATAACCTCGTACTTCGGGATTACCAAGTTTGTTCTTGGTCTGGCCTTCGAATTGAGGATCTGGGAGCTTAACTAGAATTACTGCGGTCAAGCCTTCTTTAATATCATCCCCGGAAAGATTATCTTCTTTTTCCTTTAAGAGACCGTTTTTGCGTGCATAATCATTGATAGTACGAGTGAGTCCAGTACGGAAACCCACTACGTGCATACCGCCATCTGGAGTGAGGACGTTGTTTGCGAAAGGTTTTAGAATCTCTGAAAAAGTATCGCTATATTGAAGAGCTATCTCGACCTCGGCATCTTTGACTTGCTTTTCGACGTAAAAGATATCATCGGATAGGACCTCTTTGCCGCTATTTAAGCGCTTGACATAACTTTTGATGCCACCTTCGAAATAGAATGACTCGTGCGCCCCAGTGCGCTCGTCATTAACCGAGATAAGAATGCCTTTGGTCAGATATGCTTGGTGGCGAGCATAATTAGATATCCAGTTGTAATCAAAAGTGGTGGTCTCTTTAAAAATAGAGGGATCGGGATAGAAAGTGATAGAGGTACCGGATTCCCTTGGGCTACCCTTAGAGACTTGCAATTCCATAGTGGGTTTGCCAGTATCAAATTCGATATGATGAGTCTTACCATCTCTGTAAACTTCAGCGATCATCTTTTCAGACAAGGCATTAACTACAGATGAGCCTACCCCGTGCAAACCTGATGAGACCTTATAACCGCCGTCGCCAAATTTACCACCAGCATGAAGGACGGTTAGAACCGTCTCGAGAGTGGACTTCTTAGTTTTGGGGTGAATGTCTACAGGGATACCACGACCATTATCGTCGATACGTACACCGCCATCTTTCAAAACTGTAATTTCGATCTTATTAGCATAGCCTGCAATGGCTTCGTCAATGGAGTTATCGGCGATTTCCTTGATTAGGTGGTGTAAACCATCATAACCAGTGGAACCGATATACATGCCTGGGCGAAGTCTAACTGGCTCTAGACCCTCGAGTACTCGAATTTCAGACGAATCATAATCACCTGCTTTTTCAGCCATTTTTATACCTCTTCTTAAATATACTTCCCTATTATACACCTTGTGGGGATAAAATTCAAGAGTTATGGCTATTAAACCAGCCGTCTAAAAAGCCTCCTTGGCTTGAATTTCGGGGCGCTGGAGCAGTTTTAGGAGCCGGGACAGTATGTGAGGCGTCTTTAGGTATTTCGCTCGCCTTAGCGCGTTCTGCGGCGCTCCAACGGTCCTGGATTTCTTTTTCAACTTCAGCCCGTGTTTTGCCGAATTTAGTGGCCGAGTAATTTTTAAGCGATTCCATCAATTCTTCACTTGGCTCTCCCATCGGTGCAGGGAGATTAATCGTGAATGGAGCAGATGGCATATCAAACATCATCACCTTAGCAACAGCGGCAAAGTTTGGCGTTTTGGTAAGATCTTCGGCAGTAAAGGTCGGAGTGAAAGCTTTTACCATTAGCTCGGCATCAGTTACGCCAATGCGGCCACAGATAATAGTGCCAACGTTACCAAGGAGCGCTTCCCTGATTTTCTCGGTGAGCTGAGTCATAAACTGGTTCGCGACGATAAGATTAAGGCGGTATTTTCTAGCCTCAGAGAGAATAGATTCAAATGAATCTGTGGCGAAATTCTGGAACTCATCCACATAGAGACAGAAGTCTTGACGTTGATCTTCGGGGATATCCTGGCGACTCATGGCAGCCTGCTGGAATTTCATAACAAAGATCATACCGAGAAGATTGGCATTAATATCGCCGAGGCGCCCCTTAGAGAGGTTGACCAGGAAAATCTTCTTATTGTCCATGATTTCTCGAATATTGAAGCCAGATTTAACCTGACCCAAAGTATTTCTCATGATGGTATTAGCAATAAATGGGCCCCATTTAGAAGCGAACCACGTAATTACTTCGCCAGCGTCGTTGGATTTTTGAGAGGCTGGGAATTCTTTGGTCCAGTAGTCGTATACGGCCTTATCGGTGACGTATTTGAGTTTAGATTTGACAAATTCAGGGTCGGTGAAACACTGAGGTATATCAATAAAGGTAGCACCCGCCGGGTCTGACATTAGGAGTAGTGCAGCATTTCGGAACATGTGTTGACCACGAGGGCCGAAGAACCCTTGATTTTGAGGGTCAAAGAGAGATTGAAGCATACTAATTCCCTCTTGTACGATAAAGTCCTTTTGGTCTTCGGTGGTAAATTCAAACATATTCATGCCTACCGGGTGTTCGATGTCGGCGGGGTCAAAATAGATGATATCATCCATTCGTTCTTCTGGTACACGTTTCAGAATTGCTTCGACAGCATCACCGTGTGGATCGATAAAGGCGAATCCGCGACCATCGCACATATCCTGGAAGGCTAGGTTCTCTAGGAAAACAGATTTACCCATACCAGTTTGCCCAATTACGTACATATGGCGACGGCGGTCTTTTTCTTGAAGATAGATAGGTTTCCTGTCGCCGCGGAATTCGTTAGTTCCAAGGAAAAGACCTTCGGTGGCTAGTTTTGCTGGGCCATCTACTTGTTTGACTAGTTGACGTTCTACCTGAGAATTTGGAATGGCGTTTTGCTCCGGTAAGTGAAAGATTGAAGCGAGCTCTACGCTGTTTAGTACACTAGACTGAAGCCTTAATGGGAAAAACCGGAAAGTGTAATCAATAATTAGTTTTTTGGTATTTTTTAGAGTATTCACTTTGAAGCCATTTAATTCTGGGGAGTCAAACTGGGAGAAAGCCGATACAATACCACCTAGAAGAGCCTCAGAGCGGGCTTTACTACTGGAGCTAACTACTACTCTAATTAAGGTCTCGAAGGCCGGAAAGCGCATTTTATTGGCTATAGCGGTCATCTCGTCTTGTTTAATATTGGTAATAGGATTAGTTTCCTTGGTGTTATCATGTTCTGACGGGACTTCCCATGGCGCTCTTAGTAAATCTACAGCTAGATTACTCAAATTGGTACCGAATGAGGAATCAGTTTTTTCTCCTTTTTGAGTTTTTTCTATGTATTCTTTTCCTTTTTCTGACCACATTTTTTGTGCAGGGCGGAACAAAATTTGTACAGCAGCCCCTTCATTTTGCCCCACGGTTGAAAGCGCATTTAGGAGTGCCGTCTGGGCATCACGCTTGGTTTCCTCGTATGTGGCGATTGGTAAATATGATTCTTTATTCAAGGTAAGCTCTGCTCCTGCTACGGATTCGGCTCCGTTACCGCCTTTAAAGATATTTTCTTCGCGCTTTTCTTCTACTCTGGCGGTAGGATAGGCCGACTGAATAGCTTGTTTGACCGTCTCTGTAAGGACTGCTGGCACAATGGCATAGTAGTGGATGAAGTTATCTTTTGCGATCATTTCTAATGAGAAGTGCCTCTGGCCGTAGAGTTTTGATTTTAAACCATCGGTAATAGTGGATGCTAGGATCGAATACATGACTTGAGCCTTTGACACTGCCTCATTAGCAACGTCTCTTTTATCTCTTCCTCCGGCCTCAATATCGTCGGTACTAGGCGGTAAATGAATAAGGAGTGGTACCATCTTGAGCCCACGCTCGTATCGTTTGACTTTTCGTAATTTATTAATTCTAAAACTAAAAATAATTGCAATAATGATAGCGATTGCAGCTACGATAATCAGAACTACCACCCACGGTTCCATTATGCTTTCTCCCTGGATTGTGTGTTGTAAAAAATACTAAAACAGATGTTCGGACTCATTTTTTTGACTCCGCTTTATACGATAAATCCCTTTGAAATGAGTTAACAAGATTCTCTTCCATAAGACCCCGTGCTTCTTCGTAAAACCCTGCAGCGTCTCCGGTTTTTTTGAATTTATCTATAGTAATATTTGTGGCACTTAATGCTTCGTGGGTAAGCCGATCCGTGGTCTTAATGTTGGGATTGTGGTGCTCACGCGAGCTATCATTGTCTAATGGTGCTTGGGGCTCAGGTATACTTTCTTCTTTGATGCCTTGAGACTCATTATCCCCTTCTAAGAATAAGGCTCTGTTACCTATATGTCTCTCATTCCCCGTCATTTCTCCTGTCGGCTGCGCAAATTCGGCTTTATTAATGTCAAAATCACGAAGAGATAATTGCTCCTCGCTATTAGAAAAGGGCACCCTATTCTTATTATCCATAAGCTTATTGTATCACACTTTAGACTCTTTTGTATACTAAAAATTCCGCTAATGCCAGGAAAAGAGCGATTAGGGAGATTGTCCAAAGATTAATCGCGCCGAAGGAACGTGCCATAAGTAACATAATAGGGCCAAAGGCAAAGACCGCTGCATAAAGGTAGTCTTTGCCTCTAAAGCCAGTCTTATTTAGGGCGATGCGACGGAAAAGCCGCAACAGAATGGAGAAAATGCAGAAGATTTCTATATATAATGTTGTAAAAAATAACAAAACACCTACCGGGCCGATTTCCGTAGGTGAAGTTATGTTTAACATTGTGAGTAAAACTGCGAGTCCCGCAATGCTAAATACATATACAAATCGGTTAAGCTTCATAACCTTATTGTATCATAATTTGAATTTGCCCCCAAGAATTTTGGAGGGAGGCGGTGGCTATCCGGTACTAAAATCATAACTATTTACCTGAGCCATGATCCGCCATTCCCTTTTTTTGACCGCTTCACGCTAGGTGAAGCATTGTCCTTACCTGCTTTTTCTTTCATTCTTGTTTATGTATAGAGAAGGTACTAATGAAAGATTTGCTGGCGCGCTCTACGCTTAAAACGTATTTTAGCGGAGCTCTAGGTAATTCCTAATTGTAATTTATGGCTAGAAATTACCTTTTCGCCCGCCAAACTTATGGTTTATCTCGTTTCATTTTGTTAAAATGCCTTTTATTTTACGTTTTTGTTTAGTCATCTCGACTACTTTTATCCTAGCATAAAAAATAAAATAAATCAATAGATTTGTTCAATTTTCTAGATGTAATTTTTACAACATTTATCCCAGTTATTCCCTGTTCAAAAACATTGTTCATTCTGTTGTATTTTTAACAACATTTTGTAATATTTCCTGCAGATTTGTCGTAACGAATCTTGTATTTGATTAACTTTTGTGCTAAAATAATGTTAGTTGGGGCTGACAAAGCTTAGACGAATTATTAACAGACGCGATGCATGCCGATTGAATACCGTAAGTATTAAATAAGTGCTAAAAACACTAAAACAGCGCATGTCATGTACATGCCTGCTTATGCCTAAGACTAATTAGGCTGGTTTCGCTCTGAGGTTCCGTAGGACCGAAATTATCATATAACGGAAATAAGGCTATTTAGGCGGCGAAAAATAGTTCGAAAATTAGCCATGGCGCTAACAAAGTTTCGTTTTCTGCAGCTTTTAGAGTTTGCCACGACAAAACAGAAAACTATGCATGTAGATTCACGTCCACGTGATGATCCGGACCCGGAGGCAGTATCCGGCAGCTCCACCAATTGACTTTTGAAAGTCTTTTTTTGTTGATTTTTATTATGGAAATTAGGCATCAAAGCAAAGAAAAAGACCGGTAACTGCGAGGAAAACCGGTCTTCTTTGTAGAGTGTGGAGTTATTTTGGCTAATTTTTGTTTTGACCTTTTGAATAATTTTTTTATTCAAAAGCTACCTCTATAATAACGCTAAAAAATGGTTATGTCAATAGATTTTTTGAACAATTTTTGTATTTTTTTGTGGAGTTTTCCACATGTATATACATCAACCTGATTATTAATGAAGGCTCCGAATTTGAACAATGAAGTGATTATTTGACATAAGCTTTTTAGGTGGGTTGAATTTTTTTTAGGCCCATGTTAGTTAGAGTGTCATGATAGCAAAAATTCATTCATTAGTGCCCTACGACTTTGATGGAAAACTAGTCGAAGTCGAAGGCGATATAAATAAAGGCCTTCCGGCATTTAATATTGTGGGGATGGCAAACAAAACTGTAAATGAGGCAAAAGAGCGAGTGCGTAGCGCCATCGTCAACTCTTCTTTTTCTTTTCCTAATAGGAAAGTAACGATTAATCTGGCTCCTGCAGAATTACAAAAAGATGGCACATATTTAGATCTCCCTATCGCGCTTTCTGTGCTGGTATTGTCGGGACAACTAACGCATAAAGACGTAGCAAATAAGCTATTTGTGGGCGAATTATCCTTAGACGGCGAGCTGCGTCCTATCAAGGGTGTTATAAACGTCGTAGAAGCTGCGCATAAGGCTGGATATAAGGAGATTTATGTACCAATTAAAAATCTACCTCAAGCATCACTAATTTCTGGAGTCAATGTTTATGGGGTGGGCACTCTTAAGGAGCTTTTTTTATATTTAAATAATCAGATTACATTACCTATTGCGGATGAGATAACGGATGGTGAACTTTCGACTAAAAACGTCAAATTTAAGGGAGTATTTTTGGATCATATCCGTGGACAGGAGTCGGCGAAGCGAGCGGTAGAGATTGCAATTGCTGGCCACCATAATATCCTGATATCTGGGCCGCCAGGAGCGGGTAAGACGTTACTTGCTAAAGCGACCGCAAATTTATTGCCGGATTTAACTGATGACGAGATTGTAGATCTAACCAAAATCTATTCTATTGCGGGGTTGTCTAATGATGAGGTTATAAGATATCGCCCCTTTAGAAATCCCCATCATACTGCAAGCCAGATTTCGATTATCGGCGGAAGTAATGGACCTGGCGAAATATCGCTGGCGCATAAGGGTATTTTGTTTCT
>JAZRRY010000065.1:0-5073 GCA_045651145.1 Candidatus Nanosyncoccus sp. | reverse complement strand
CCTAGTGTCAAATTCGCTAGCCATCATTACGGACGCAACGCATAGTTTAATTGATTCCATCTCCGGTTTTATTATCATCATTACAGAAAAACTCGCGAAGCGTAAAAAATACGCCGAATATCGTGACAAGATAGAGCGTTTTACCACAGTAGTCATCGCATTAATTATTCTCGCTATAGGGATACATGTATTAGTTGAATCAATCGAAGGAATCCACATGCCAGAAGAAGTCGATTACTCAGCCCCGACCATCATAGTTCTAATCGCAAGCATTATTCTGAAATTCCTTCTCGCAAAATACCTCAAGAAAACCGGAAAAGAAACCAAATCAAAAGTCCTCCTCGCATCAAGCGCCGAAACTTTTATCGACACCTGGATTTCTGTGATAGTTCTAGCCTCTGCGATTATCTATCTCATTTGGGGAATCAACATCGAAGCCTACGTCAGCGTAATTATCTCGCTCATCATCTTTAAAATCGGTCTCGAGTTTATCTTCCCTCATATCTCCAAACACCATCATCATCTCCTTGAAGATAATCCTGACCACGACCACTGCAAAACGACTAAGGCTAATAACAATACCAATAAATCCCAATAACACTACTGGACAACAAAAAACTTCGTCCTCATCAGGCTAAAAATTAGCTGAAACGAAGTAATATATATCCATGGAGCCGCCAACCGGGCTTGAACCGGTGACCTCATCCTTACCATGGATGCGCTCTACCAACTGAGCTATAGCGGCACTTGACTTATTATAGCATACAAAAAAATGAAATGGAAGCATGCCGCACCCTAAAAACTCACGCTCCACAAGAAAATTTCAGGCCTTTTTGCACTTATTATCCGTACCTGATGGTTTAGATAGTCGCCTAGTTTTAGAAACATGGCTATAAAACCATATATCCGTAACGCCAAGAAAGATGAATACTACGCCATGCATCACCGTACCAAAGAAACTGGTACTATCTCCGCCCAAAAAGGCGTAAACGACACCATAATTGATATAGACTAAACTTAGAATCGCAAAAATCACTCGAGGTAATAGATGCTTTTCGAGCTTATTAATATCAATCAAATTCTTAACGCCGTCTACTATAGTAGTAACGCAGACCGCTATTCTATCAACATTTAGTACAAGTTTAGAATCAAACGCCATCAGAATTAAAAAAATCCCACCCACAATTAAAATTAAAATGATGCAAATCTGTTGAAGCAAGCTTCGCACTTTTAGTCGCCCCCTGACAATATCAAAAAATAGCTCAATTATATACGTAAAACCAATTAATGTACCGATAATAATACATACCATAAATAAAGAAGGAGCGAAAATCAGACAGAATCCCTCCAGAATTATAAATATCCCAAGAAATAAATCACTATTCCCTGATATTTTTAAAGCACTAATAAAACCATCAATAAAACGATCTAAAAAACTAGATTTGCCTTCATTTTTGGTATTTTCTACTCGCACCTTAGAGCCACCAGAACATAATTCGTCCTTCATAATCTTATAATACTACAACTAGCGCACGTTATCAATACGCCGTATTGATTTTTTATCCATATATGATATAATCATATAACTGTGGCAAAATTGCCTCTGTTAGCACATTAAAATCAGTTGAAACACGTCAAGAAGATTAAGAGATGAAAGCACTGCTTACGGTCTTAAGTATTGGGCGCAAACTCCTAATGATCGGACTATTCCTTTGGGTTGTGTCTTATTTATTCCCAGAAACAGTTCAAATCGATAGCATTAAGGCGCTCATTCTAGCAACAATCCTCATTTGGGTACTGTACTTTGCTATTGCAAGATTCGTTATAGTGATTTTGCTGGCATGCAATATTAGAAGCTGCACGCACATATTTATTCTTAGTCTTATTTGCGCGCTACTTTCTGGAGTCATCATCATAAGTTTGTTAAGCTTTTGGCCCGATGGTTTCATTGTTGTGGGTCTTTGGCCTAAAGTATTACTATCTTTATGCGTCGCGTTTGTAATACCCAAAATTGATATCGGAGAGGAGCAATTTTTTGTAAGTTTTACGCTGGGACCATTTCAGCTAACATTGTGGGGGACAAAATGTTCAAGTTAAACAACAAGACAGATTACATTTACCTTGCACTGATCTACCTCATCAGCATCGGGTTGATCCTTTGGATTACGTCATATCTGTTGCCAGAATTGGTACAGATAGAGGATACTAGAACGCTCATTCAGGCCACAATCTTAACATGGGCTATCTCTTCGCTGATGGTAATTTCATATAACGCCTTAGCTAAGAGACTTGGGCCCGAAGACGGCTACATAACTGGCATCGGCGTGCTCATAATATTATTTTCAGGAGCTATAGCCACTGGTGTATTAGATGTCTTTCTTGATGGATTTACAATTGCGCATTGGAGTATCAGCGCAATAATATCCATCCTGTCTCTATTTGGAGGAGTTGTCTATGATTCTATTACGAAAGATGGCATACTTCAGTAGAGTTCAACTGAGTTCTAAAATAAACCCGCTCGAAAGAGCGGGTTTCTCGTTTTTTTAAAAAAATCAGAACTACCCGAATCGGCGTAGCGTGATGTCTCCGACGAAGATCACGCATGATCTCGTGGGGTATTTTCTTATTCCAACTGTCCCCAATCTGGAGGTGATAACACCCCCCTTGCAAAAGCAAGGGGGGATTATCTTTTGATGTATAATATACATAGGAGTTAATATGAATATAAATGATTTCATTACAAGATTAAGCGAATTTGAAAGCACAGATACGGTCTTCAACATGTACTATGGCGACAAAAAGGAAGCCGCTAAGTGCCGCGAGCGCTTAAAAAACAACCTCGAAAAGCGAAAAAACGCCAAAATAGTCCTAGTAGGAGAAGCCCCAGGCTACAATGGCTGCACCAAGACAGGAATACCGTTCGAAAGTGACGGTAAAGAAATCTCATCCAAGATCATCAAAGAAATATTATCATCGGAGCACCCAGACGTAGATGTCCTAACATGGAACGCCTTCCCTTTTCATACTCATCAGAAGAATAATCCAAACTCAAATCGGAAGCCAAATGTCGGCGAGCTACAATTAGGTTACAGATATTTAAATGCATTCCTAGCAACATTTCCCGAGGCAATCTGTTTTGGGGCTGTTGGTAAAGTTGCGGAGCAAAGCCTAGAAAAGCAAAATCTATATTTTAAGCCAATCTACATTCGCCACCCATCCTATGGTGGAAAAGAAAAATGTAGGCGAAACATCGCTGAGGCATTTAAAATCTTTGAAGAAAACATTCAAGAATATAACAGCAAACTCAAAAAGTACGGCCATTGGCCTAACGAAATAACCGAGGAGAAAAACAGTGAATTCTTAGATAAAATCAAGTTAGATTTTATCAGGACACTAGAATGTGAAAGAAATGACCCGTTTTATGATTCAATAACAAGCACATGGCGAATGAGACTAAAACTGGATGTCTATGGCCAACGCGTGAGAGTGTACATCTCAGAAAAATCTAAATATTACAAAAAGCTTAATGATATGATTAAAGACTCTAAAGATTTTAATTATAATTCGATGATCCCCAAAATGTACGGTTACTACGAATTCAAAAGGAAATCTTAATAGGAGCGGGCCGCTAGCGAATTTTGAATGTTTATACTAAATTATGAATAAAAATTACATTCGCATTCAAAGATCATTTATGGAAGGCGTTGATGTTGGAAAAAGGCATTTTAGCAACCGAAGACGACGATATTGTGTATGATGGTTGCCATTGCGGTTTTACGCATATAACATTTTTGGAGAACAGGGACGCATATGCATGTCGTCGAATGAATAGCAAAGTAGGGCATTTCCCAGAAGACGACATCGAGAAAATCTTTTTCGGTAAAAAAATGCAAGAGTATCGCAATATTGAACAGATAGAAGGATGTGGCAATTGCCAACTTTTGAGATATTGCCGAGGATGTAGGGCCGTTGCTTACAGAACTACAGGGGACTTTTTGTCCAAGGATCCTCAATGCTGGCTATGTACAGAGCAAACTGAAAACGAAAGAGCTCATTGAAAATGGGCTCTCTTTTGTTATATTATATAGTATGAGGAATGAATCGTTATTCGTTAAAAAAGCGGCAGAGCTGTTTCATGGTAGTGGTAAAGAGGCCATAGATTTGGGGTGCGGATATGGTAGGAATGCTTTATTTTTGGCGGAATATGGTTTTAGTGTGACCGCAGTAGATAAGCATCTAGATTGTCTTACTGATATAAAAAAGATAACTGACAAAATTACCACCGTGCACGCTAATTTATTAGAATATGAATTTATTAAAAAGTACGATTTTATATTATGCACTTTTGTGTTGCATTATTTTGAAAAGAATGATGCACGGAGATTTTTAAATGAAATGGTTAAGCACTTAAAAAAAGATGGAATACTAGCAATATCGTTGATAAAAACTCCAAAAAGACTAAGCGTGAATGAATTAATGGATAGTGTAGCAGATTTATCAACTATAAATGCTGTCGAAAAAACCATCCACGATAATCCGCATGCCGGCGCAAATTATCCACACGATCATGACGTCTTCTTTTATATCGGAACGAAAAAATAGGTAGAATAACGCCTATTTTCGCCTATGCTCCGAGCTACGCTCGGTATTAAAAAATTGCCCTGCGGGCAATAATTTTGAAAAAAAACTCGAGATGGTGCTGGAGGTAGGACTCGATTCAAACGAAGTGGGAACCGACGTCCTGCTTTTTTATGCACGCTCGTTAGAGCGTGGTGCTGGAGGTAGGACTCGAACCTACGAAGCCCGAAGGCGAGAGATTTACAGTCTCTTGTCATTGCCACTAGACGACTCCAGCAGTATTTTTATTATATCAAATTCAAGTAAAAAAGCAAATCTAAGACTATATACGCTTGCGACCAGCGTGCGATTTGATAATACGTGGAGCGGATTTAGTCTTCGGCTTCGCGACCGACGCAGCCTTTCCTTTAACTTTAGGCTGAGCAGCAACTTGACGACGGGCCGTCGCGCGAGTGCGAGTAGGTGTTCTGGTGAGGCCCGTCTTTTTACGCTTTT
>JAZRRY010000064.1:0-6121 GCA_045651145.1 Candidatus Nanosyncoccus sp. | reverse complement strand
TTACCCGCTCAGTTAACGCTGTCGGTCTTTATGCCGAATAGTCAATTTATCGCTTACTTACTTTTTCGGACACACTCAAGGCCGTTCGGCCGAGCTTATGGTCCTCAAAAGTAAGTAAGCGACAAATTAAGACCCTTCAGCATAAAAATTATCTAATCTCGCAACCCCCTTCAAGCATTAGTGGTTAAAGCATTCTACTTCGCTCCTGCTAGGCAGGTTCACAAAATAGAACTTGAAAGGTTTAGGCATAATCCAATTTCGCTCGCCACTACTTTCGGAATCATTGGTTATTCTCTTTTCCTCGGCCTACTAAGATGATTCAGTTCGGTCGGTTCCCGTCCTCTACCCTATGTGTTCAGGTAGCGACAATACGACATGACTCGTATTAGGTTTCCCCATTCAGCAATCCCCGGATCATTTATCGTTGTCAGATCCCCGACGCTTATCGCAGACTTCTACGGCTTTCATCGCTATTGATTGTCAAGGCATCCACTATCAGTGCCCTTAATTACCTTTTTATGCATTGACTTAACTAGCAATCGTTGTTTAAACTACAATTGCTGTTCCGTCTTTAAAATCTTTATCGTTTCCAAATTGTTAATAGAAAGTCTCAAAGAATAATTCTGAAGCCACATAAGCGACCTCAAAAGATTCCCTCGCTTTTCATTTCTTTTTGTAGAGGTCGAAAATGTCGACTTGCTTAAACTTTCCCCATTATATCGCACTTTTTACCTAGTGTCAATACTTTTTTAACAAATTTTACAAAAAAATAATCCACCCCTAACTCGTTCAAAATACCGCCCTAAATAGAGCGGTATTTTAACTTCATTTCTCCCCTAGTATTACATTCCTCGTTCTTTGTTCGATCTCTTAATCTTCATAACAATCCATATCACGAACGCGATTATTACGAATAGAATCAAGAATAGCAACCATAGTGGACAAACAATGACTATTTTTTCTACGGTCGAACTCTCGCCGAATATTTCAACCGTTTGTTTGGCCTTAAATACCCCAACCGCTGGCAGATCGCAAGTTTGTGCATGATATCTCTCAGATTCCGGCAAAATCAAGCTTGTTTCCGGATTCTCAACATTTGTACAAATCTCTTCATCAGAGAATAGCGGCCAAACTTGTAACTCATACTCGGCGTCAGTGTGTACATTACCATCATTTCGCACCATAGATTCAGCAGTGAGCGGGCTATTAAATATTAACGAGGGTATATAATTAGATGAAATCGAGCCAATTTCTTTATTCTCACCAGCTATTTCGGCATAGATGATTGAGGCGAACTGCATAACACTCTGAATCTCGATATCACCCGAAGATGTACCACCGCTATCAGTTACATCCTTAACTATAATAGTCGCATATTGGCCTCCCGCAGGAGCATCCTCGGGAACATTAATCGTGTAGCTAATAATATCCTTTTCGTTTGGCTCCACGCTACCACTGGTACGGTCTAGCGTAATCCAATCCATAATCTGGTTATAATTAGATACACTAATGTGATCTACCGTCCCGTAATCGTCTCCGTTTTCTCCGTCGGCAGACTCGCTAAACGAACCAATAGAAAGTTCGTATTTAAGAGCTCGCGTACTATCATTAGCGTTTGCCACGATAAAGGAGTCTGTATAAGTCTCACCCGGAACCAAAATCATGCGATGGTTAGGTGGTGAAACATGCATCGATTGTTGAGATGCATACGCCCCAATACTCCCGATACTAAAAGCAACTAAAGATACCACAATTAGTATACTACTTATTAGTCTATTTTTTTTCATGATCCTCCTTTATTTAACCAAATTAACACTATTCATGAATAGTACAAGAAAAACCTTTCGACTTGTACATATCAGCAAATTCTTCCTTATTATAACTTCTAAATCTCTGGAAATCATCTGAATTCAAAAAGAAAAACTGCGCGTCCTCAATAACAATCTTGTCTGCGTCTGTAAACATGGTTATTTTAACCCTCTCATCCGTATTTGAGAAAGTAGATTTTAGGATATTCTGGTCAAGACCTCTCCCAGACAGATATTTATTGTGCTGGGCGTGCAAATAAGCAAGCTCTGTCTCGGCTGCACCCGCAGAACTATAGCTCGCTTCATAATTGTAGGTGATTCTTCCAAGAGTATTATCGGAAAACAAGCCCTTGATAATATGCGAAACCTTCTCTGCTCGCGTATCATCAAAAAAAGAACCTTGAATAGTACCATTACTACGACATTCAACTGCCACCTGTTTATTAGATTCGGATGGTGTAGAAACATGAGTTTCTTTACCGCGAAAGAGAAGCCAGCAAGCTATGACGATCAAAACTAAGACAATTGGAATAATAGTCCACATTATCCATCTGTTATTTTTTTTCTCATTTTTTTCCGACATTAATACCTCACTCTTATATACATTTATATTATCACGCCAGATAAAAAAATCAAGTAAAAATATGGCTCCCAATGGAGCCATATTTTTTCTAATCGCTAACCATTATGGTTCTGGATTGGTCAAGGTATAAGTCACCTTACCTCTATAAGTATCAGCTTCCTGAGCGGTACCGATGTAAACCTGATAAGAAGGCGTAAATGCTCCGGACTTAGAACCGTTGCCTTTAGTCACAACTGCCGTTGTGGTAGGAACTTCTTTGAACGAAGCAGCAAAACCACCCGTATCAGGTAAATTCTGGGCAAGATCAAGCTTCATAGCCCAGCTCGAACTCGCGCCAGAAGTACCCGTACCAGTCTCGATGTCTGTACCATTCCCATCAGAGACAAGCTTATTATTTGCATTTGCGGAAGTGCCATCACCACCTATAAGGGTAAGTTGCCAAGAAGTATCCGTACCAGAAGTACCAGAATCATTACATACTACATTGACTACGCTCGTAGCACTATCCTGAGCTCCTACGTTACCGCTACCACCGAGTGTTTTCAACTCACCATCTTGCATAGAAACGCTGAAGGTGCGTTCTGTATGAGTACCATCACCAATACCTTGAGTAGAATCAGTAGTATTAGTCGTGATAGCACATTCCTTAGCGATCGTAACCACGATATTATCTGTTACCGTAGAGTTAGCAACAGCAAACACACCCGCCATCGGCATAGCCGCAAGGGCTAATGACGCGCCTGCTATCAATGATTTTTTCATATTTTTCTCCTCCACGTCATGTGGAATTAATTGTTATTTTGTGTTAATGGAACGTATAACCTTTAACAATTTCTATTGTACATAAGCATAATATCATTGTCAAGTATTCTTCCAGGTTTTTTAAGGTATTCATGTTGCTTTTCCACAACCTTAAAGCCAGGATTTAATAGCCCTAAAGTTTGTCACATAAAAACTTATCCACCCACGCTTTAAAATCGGCATAATCATTATAAGCCGGAGCGTCTTCGTCTGCGTCTGCTCTTAAATATCCCGCAATCTTACCTTTAGATATAATTACTAAAGACGGATAATACCTTACCGTGTCATACATAGAAGTTTCTTTCATCTCATCAAACATCACTCTATACACTAAAATACCTTTTTCTTTGGCATATTCTAGACCATATTCCCTCAGCCTATCTGCTGTCGTGCACCCCCCTTGATCCACTAACACGGCAAAAGATTTCTTATTCTCAATCAAATCCTCATATTCTCCCGCCGATAGCTCCATATACTCCGTAGCATCGCCATAATACTCCTCATCCAAAGTTACTCTCGTATTGTCAAACCATCCACTCACCGCCGCCATAAATAGTAGTCCCCCAAATAATACCACCACTAGAGCGATTATTAGCCCCAGTACTTTCATCTGTTTCTTTTTCTCTGCACTCACTCTATATCTCCGTTAATTCTGCAAAATTAATCTCATGCAAAGGTACCTTATAAAAATCATACGCTGTCGTACCGTCGCTATTTTTACGTTTTACTTCTACGGCATTTTTACCTTCATAATACCAATATCCACCTACATCATAAATTTTGGACTCATCCCAACCAAGCGCCACTAACATATTCTTCATCATTCCCGAGTATCCCCCACCTCCACACATCAAGAAAATATTCTTATCCTTCGGAAACAAGCCTTCTAATATCTGCATCGATTCCTTATAGTTTGCCTTATATTCACCATCTTTCTCCGTAAATAATGTTTTGCCAGTATAAGTATCGCCTACTACTTCAGGTAACCCTGTTACATTTACAATATACGGAAACGGCACTACCGAGAATCCGTTGATAAATCCAGAAAGAAAAGAATCTCCATCAATTGCCTCATAGTTCCCAGGATCTTCTAGCATTCTAAGATCCCTATATACTGCATCCGACCGACCTAGATACGAATCTATCGTGGCCTCATTAATATTTTTATCGATTCCAAGCTCGCCCCGTTGCCCCTCAGATAGCTCTGGCACCGGAAGTGCCGGCATAGTATTCGGGAACGCATATCGCCCCAGCAAAAACGCCCCAATCACTAATAATACTGACCCTATAATCAAGCTCCACAAAAACTTTTTCATAGCTCCTCCACTTACTTTTACATGATTATAGCATATACACAATTAAATATTGCAAATGTGTTCTTAGGACCATAAAGACTTGGCCAGAGCGGCCTGGAGCGTGTCCAAAGGACACGCTTGCAATATTTAATTGCCTAATTACCTATAATTGGTTCATTAGGACAATTTATAAGAATATTCTTAATAGCCTCCTTTTCCGCCTGAGTAACCCAAAGTCCATATTTATACTTTACCGATACTTGCCTCGCCACATACTGACATCTAAACTTCTTATTAGAGGGCAACCACGTAGCCGCATCACCATCTGACTTCTTTTCATTTGCCGATGCGTCTACCGCTAATAGGTTTAATGGGTCGGTCGCTATTTTATATCTAGTATCAGAATCTAGGTTCTGCGCACCCTTTTGCCATGCATCCGAAAGTGCCACCACATGATCAATCTGAACCCCCTTAGAAATCTGCTCGCGCTCAGAAAACACCTTGTGCTCTCCAGTGTATGGCTCATCATATTCGCCAGCTATAACATTACACCCATCTAGGACCGCGCTATCTCCAAATTCTCGCTTGAGAATTCTTTGACGCAAATTACATCCATCTACCGTTGGCCATTCCGAATAAAACTGGTTTCTACTGTATCCTGTCTTTGGAGCTCGCCCTTTGATATCTAGTAATTCCAACACATCTAGAGCTAGCAGCTCTGAATCAATAGACGAAGAGTCAGCTAGAACTATCCCTTCGTCATCGGTTTTTTCATCCAGATTTATCCCTGCTTCTGCCCCCGTATTTTCTGGTCGCGTAAAAATCTGCTCGTAACTTTCGGGGTTCGAAAAAAGCCAAATCACCACACCTATCAGTGCAAAAACAGCCACTGACAATCTTCGTAGTTTTAGCTTCATTCTTCTATCTCTCGAGGCTTATTACTAGAATTAATAATCGTATTTAGTCTTTCACTTCTTAATATATCTGCATTATATATTTCAACTTTTGCGTTGTATTCATCAATCATGTTGTTAATTTCTTCATACATCTGCTCCAAAGATTCCTGCTCGGCCACCAAAGTATTTCTTCGCGCATAAAAATCCGCCTCCGAAGCAAAGCATCCAACTACCTCAGCGCAACTATTAAAACTAATAATGCTCGCATTCAACTGCCCAATACGATTCTCATACTCCGTAGTTTTTTGCTCTATTTGAGAAGTCAAAATCTCCATTTCATCCATCAAAGTATTAAGCTCTGCCTCAAGTTCGCGAAATACTACGTTATACTTTTCATAATAATCTACGATCAAATCTTGATTCTTAAAGATTTTAGCGTAGTGCTCTTCTAAGGCCACAGGCAAGCTCTTCACTTCAGTGCCAGCCCTCACATATAACTCCTCAAACACTTCTATATCATTATAATTTGCCAAATCTTCACTCAAAATCTGTTCATTATCTTTATATACTTGATCTAAATACGGACTTAAAGCATTCTTCTCGCCCTCGCTCATTCTTGCAAATACGGCGTGCAGTAGTTCGTGTGCCGCAGTTACTTCTCTAATGCCATCTAGCTCGTCATCAGAAATATCATATACATAGATATTCCCTTCCGTATAGCATCCCAAAATCGCAATT
>JAZRRY010000063.1:0-4291 GCA_045651145.1 Candidatus Nanosyncoccus sp. | reverse complement strand
AGAAGGAGTAAAGGTACGATTAGTAGAATCATAGACATAGGTAGCTGTGGTTGCACCTTGAGTTTCACTATATCCTACAAAGTGAGAGCCATAGATAGTAGGAATAGAGGAAGTGTCTATAGTAAATATATATGGATCATGGTAGCTGGTTTTAGTATCATCGGCTGGAGTACCTGAGCCTGAGCCAGCATCGTAGTGGATAGTATAAGTTAGAAGTTCTGCTTCTTTGGTAGTGAGAGACATCGTTGTATCACTTGTTACTGTATAGGTAGTAGTAGCAGCGGTATCATCGCCAAAGGTACCACCAGCACTTGATGTCCAATTGTCTAATGTATAGCCTTCTTCATAGGATGCTGTGATGGTGTATGAGACATTCTTTTTAAGAGTTACTGTATCTCCTGAGGTTGTAACAGTTTGAGTTGGATACTCTGGATGAGAGAAGGTAACACTGGTAACGTGTTCAGGGAGAGTGACAGTTGTGGTGTAGCTTGGAATAAGAGCACCTGTAGCAGTTAAGGTAGATTCGTCTGTAATAGTATAAGTGGTAGGATTGTCTGTAGTGCTTCCTAGAGTACCAGTTGAGGTAGTAGCCCAAGACGTTAGTTCATAGCCAGAATCTAGAACGGCAGTGATAGTGTAGGTAGCGTTTTCTGCGAGGTTTACAGTTGGATCACTTGATGTGGCGGTTTCTGTGCCATAGTTTGGATTAGTGAAAGTGACTGAAGTGATACCACTTCCTGAGAAGACAACATTAGTATTAACAAATGGGATGTTGCCACCTTGGTAGATGCAGCGAATTGCGAAGTTATCCCATTTATTCCATGAATTAGTAGTGGCTGTGATTTCAGCGCTGTTATAGCCCATACGATAGGCGTTTTTGATATTACTGGAGACTGGAGTGGTAGACCACAAACGACCTTGTTTGCCTACACCATCAGGTATGTCTTTGCTAGGGTTATAATCACCAGACCAGAGGAAGTTATTAGGATAAGCGCGAATGGTAACAGCTTTAGCGGCTGCACTGCCACCAGTCATATTACTGGCTAGTACTCCCCATTCACCGCTACTGCCACCTGTTGGTAAATGCCAACCAGCAGGGCATAGATCACCTGCAGCATTACCGGTAGTCATACTATAAGTACCATTACCAGCCGTTGCTGTATACCAGTTATACATAACGCCATATGAATACCAATATGTATTATTAGTAGCTCCATTATATGCGGGAGTTAAAGTACGGTCTAGGTTGTGTGCATTAAAGTTGACTTGATCCACACAAGTACTGTTATCATCATAGCATTGACCGGTAGATGATGAGGATGAAGGATATTTTGTTAGGAAGTCTGCGGTTGGATTATGGGTGTTATTGGCAGTAATTTCAACTTCGTTTGGGATTAGTCTTAAGTTTTCTGTGATCCAAACGTTATTATCTGCGAGTTTTGCTACAGTATAGACTTCATTATCACGAGAATCCTTTAGGGCGATGACGTCGCCTACATTGAGGCTGCTAGGGTTAGCCCAGGCTTGGAGAGTGCCGGTTGGTTCTATCCATCTAGCGAAGAGGTTTAAGCCACCAGAACTAGGCATGGTAATGTTTTGATTAGGACCATATTGCGTACCACTGCCATCTGGCATAGTATTCCAACCGGCAAAGCCGTAATTGGCTCTACTGAAGTTAGAAGCAATAAGAGTGACTGAATTACCGTTTGTGGCTTCTTGGTTTGGCATAGTACCTTCGTCTGCACCATTGCCATCATAACAAATGTAACCTGAAGCACATTCTGCTGTCCAGATGGCATATAAGTCTACTAAGCCAGACATACCACCTGCTCCTATTTTGATAGAATCTCCTGGTTGGAAGTGGGAGCCTGTACCATCATCGCTAGTATTCCATTCTTTAAAGATATAGCCACTTCTTGCTGGACGTTTAGTTGAAAGAATGAGGGAGTGGGTAGTAGGATCTAGTGTGTTATCAGCATTAGTTGGGAGGTTAGTTACTTGATCACTGCCAGCATTGGCTAAGAAAGTGATTTCTAAGTTATCATTACAGGATTCTGCCATAGTAAGTTGGTAGATGATAGTACCATTATTTGCCATCCTGTATGAACCAGCTGGAGTATCTGGGGCAATATTTACACCATAGTAGAGATTAAAGGTATCATCAATTGTAGGAGCTTCGGTTCTGGTTTGTTCTTCAGTTCTTAGGAAGGCTGGAGTAGTGGTAATAGGATTAAAGGCGCCAATAGTTCCTGGTTCGTTAACTAGAGAATAGCCCCAAGTGTTAGCATTGTTTACTTTATCATTCAATGCATAACCAATGTTTACTGGATTAAAGATACCGGCAGTGATAGATGAATCACCATTCTTGTAGAGCTTATTATTACCAGATGTTGAAATAGTAAGATTATAGCCTGCTTGACAGTCTGATACTACATTAATTGATTCAGTGTGGACTGTGGTGTGATTTGGATCAGTGTTTAAGACAACTGAGCTTGAAGTATTGAGAGAAGCTGAATAGGCGTGAGTTGGGGAAGAATATAGCAAGGAAGGAATAGCAACTGAAGAAAAAGTAAAGAAAAACACAAAAAGAGAAGCAAAACGCACGCCGTTATGGCGTTTTTTAACGATATGGTTAATAATTCGCTCCATCAATTTAACCTTTATTCTCCACTTTTTGTTTATGTTAATTATTATACGCTGACAAGAGAAAAAGCGCAAGAGTTTTTGCGCTTTTTTCTGCTGTTTTTTTTACACAAATTTAAAGAGGTGGTTGATTACTCTTCAGATTTTTCTTCCTTTTCTTTTTGAGCCGCCTGGAATTGACGAATTGCTTCGGCTTGTTGTTTAATATCAGATGGGGTGAGACTTTCGTATTGATCTGATTTGGCGGTCACTACAATAAATTTGTCGTTTAAATCAACACTTTCAGCGTTTTGATTGATGGTTTTAGTATTTTCAAAAGCTTGGTTTGCTAAATCACCATTTTCGTATTCGTAGTAAGTCTTAAGGCTAGTTATTTTATCGTCGGCATAAGTGTAAACGATATGCGTACGAATGAGATTAGTAGTGGCAGAGTCAGCTTCGCTAACTTCTAAGGTAATTACATCTTTATTTTCGTCGGAAACAAAATAATTATCATCGATTTTTTGAGGCTTTAGTAAAACTACAGCAACAATTATTACCGCAATAACGACTAAACCAAGACAAATAGGAAGAAATGTTTTTTTATCAAGTTTTTTGTTCTTGACTGATGGTTTTTTTATCTTGTTTTTGAAGCTATCCTTTTTACTACGCTTATTATCAGTAGATGGGACGGTTTTAACCTCCTCTGTTACTTTCTCATCAATAGCCTTTTCTTCATCTTCTTTGACTTTAATCTTCATGTAAGCTCCTTAATTCATTATATTAAATATATCACGGATTATTAAAAAAATAAACTGGTAGCCTTTAGCATAAGCGATGGTATTTTTACCAGATTATGTTATAATATGAACATGAGTGCAGAAGAGGTCTTACGCGAAAGTGATGAAGCGGCACTAGACAATAATCAAATCGTTGCTAATGTTACTGGTAAGAGGGTATCAACGAAAGTTAAAGGGAAAGGGAAACTCAGTGGTTTTTCGGCAACTGGGATTATTACGTTGATGATTATAGTTTTTGCTGCACTATTCAACTCTGGAACATTAATACCTTCAGCTTTATCAGAGAGATTACTAGAAGAAACTGATATGCAATATGCAGATGCGGTAGAAAGCAAAAAGCTGGTATTTCAGCAAGCTTTAGCGTCAGGAAAATTACCCGATAACACCGTTGCTGTCTTAAAAGAACACGGGGTACTAGTTGGTCAAGCCAAAGACGGAGAGTTTATTGAAGGAAACAACGTTGATGGTCAATTAATGTTAAAAATGGATAATAAAATTATTACCGCGAAGGAATTTGTTACGGAGGTAAGTAGCGACGCTAAACTATATGATGCTTTTAATAGCGCGACATACTCACGGGCTGCTTATTATTATGATGAAGCTGGGGAACAGGTTTTTGAACAAATTGGCACTACTAGACATAACTATATGGATGAATCTGATTTTAATGAAGTGATGAAAGAACGAATGGGCGAAGGGAGCGATATCGATATCAATGGCGTATCTGAGTCGAAAGATGAGGAGGGGAATTTGGGGTATAGCGAAGATGGTTCTTCGATAAGCTCTAAAATAGATGCTTTGGAGTTAGTCCAGGGAGTAAGCGAAAGATTGACAGCTAGCACCGGAGAAGAATCCGCCCTTAATACAGC
>JAZRRY010000062.1:0-12546 GCA_045651145.1 Candidatus Nanosyncoccus sp. | reverse complement strand
TTTTTCGCTTCATTATCCTTCATGATTTGTTCTTCGATCCTAGCCGCTGTAGTTGCTACCGCTTCTGCGTCATCATTATTTTCATATATTGCCAAGATTTGACGCAAAGTAGATACACTAGGGTCTAGTTCGTATGCATTTTCAAGTGCCTCGATAGCCTTTTTGGGCATACCAAGTTTCTCCTCTGCCTTAGCTAGCGCAATATATCTTGACGGTACATCACCTTCGAGACTAATCGCTTGCCTAAAGGCCATTGCCGCCTTCTCGTAAGCACCCGTCTCTAAATAAATTAACCCCACATTATGGATCGAAGCAGGATTACTATCTAAAGACTGAGCGATTTCAAAGCATTCCACCGCTTCATCATATTTCTTACCCTTGGCATATAGAATCCCCAAGCGATTATAAGCCGCCGCGTTCTTTTCATCAAATTTCAAGATAGTGAGCAATGCCTTCTCTGCCCGAAACGGCTTACGCTCCTTCATTGCAGTCTGCGCAACCTGCCACAATTTCTTCATCTGTGATTTATATTTAGGAGATTTTTCTTCCTGCTTTACCCTGACCGCTTGCTCCGGAAAAAGAAAAGCTAGATAGGCTGCAAATACAAAAATTACAAAAACCGCAATCATGTCTATATTTTAACACAAATCTGCTACCAAGTGTAGTTTAATATGACCATTTTGATTAATACTATCGTAAGCGGTCAAAAACTTCAGTAGTTTATCCGCAAAAACCTTCTTATTCGTCATTAAATAGGTCTTATATAGCATCTCTATTGCCGTACCCAATATCTCTAGTGCATAAGCCCGCACATTCTTTTTGTTCTTGGTGATTTCTTCTGCTAGTCTCACTAAATCATCGCCCTTTGCCACCATCAACTTCTTCGCATAATCCTTCACTTTTTCGTCCCGAACATTTATCTCATCTAATTTATGTCTGGTACTAAGAAAATACACTGCAGACCTACTTAAGACCGTGGGTAAAAGTCGAGATGGAGAGCTCGTTAATAAAATAAAATGTACCTTTTCGCTAGGCTCTTCGAGCGTCTTTAGCAATGCATTAGCGGCCTCAACATTCATTTGATCTGCAGGACGGATCACCACATATGAATCAGTTAGCTGCTTTGTGCCAAGATTACCAATAATGCCACGTATTTGTTCGATCGTGATCGAAACCTTCGATTCTGGCTGTACGATAAATGCATTTTTTGGCTCGAAGCAAAAAACATCGGGCATCACAAATACAGAAGACCCGTTCTTAGTAGCAATAGCCAAAATATCATCTATTCTATCAAAAAACATCCTTAAATTCCTGTGGAACTTTAGCCTCAAAAGTGCGACGTATCCCCCCAGGCAACGTAATTTCTAGCTCCTTAGCATGCAGATATAAACGCGGTGCTTTCCCATCTCCATAAACGGGGTCGCCCAAAATCGGATGACCAAGATATTTTAAATGTACCCTTAGTTGATGCGTACGCCCAGTCGTTGGCTTTAGTTCTACTAGAGAGTAATTATTATTAGATTTTAAAACTCTATAATAAGTTTCAGATGCCTTTCCATTAGGGTCTACACGAAAAGTAGTAGGATGCTTAAGATCACGAGCAATCGGTAGGTCAATTTTTGCCTCTAGGAGTTTTGGTACACCTTCAATCACCGCATAGTAAGTCTTGTGTGTCTTGCGATCCTGGAATTGCTTACGTAAGAACTTCTGTGTCTCTGGATCTTTGGCTAGTATCACAACCCCACTTGTAGCTCGGTCTAGACGGTGCACTAGTAGTCCATAGTCCTCTAAAGTTTTTTCAGGACAATATTCACCTTTGGCCATACTTAGTAACCCTGCCGGCTTATCTAGCACTATTACGTAGTCATCTTCGTAAATCACCTCTGGGATTAAATCGCTATTTTTCTGCGTGGCTGGCACAGATAACTTAAGCTTAGCTTCCTCTGAGAATTTAAGATTAGATTTTTTTACCACTTCACCATCCACCGTCAAAAATCCCTGACCAATAAACTTCTGCAAAGTCGAACGATTATATTCAGGAAACTGCTTTACCGCTAATAAATCTAAACGTACTTTTTCTTCCTGCTCTTCCTCACCATCTAGCTTTATATCGCCATTAACTACGCGCGACATCGTCGGTTTACTGAACTTTTTCCCTATTCTAATCATCTCAAACCAAAAGCCTTTTGCACTTCGAGAAGCTTACTATTTGCTATCTCATTTGCGTAAGACTCACCTTCTTCTAGTAGACTTAATATTTCTTCATCCGATATTTGTTCAAGTTTACTTTGAAAATTGCTTAGCAAATTAACTACACTCTCAGCCACTTTCTTTTTAAGCTCGCCATACCGCGTCTCTCCGGACCAAGCCGAAATTACTTCCTGAAGCGGTTTATCTTGAATCAACGACTCGATAAGCATAAGATTAGAAACGCCCGGCTGCCTCCACATGTCAAATTTGACCCTACCCAGTGAATCGGTAGTAGCGGACATGATTTTTTTCGTAGCTCGTTCTGGTAAATCATTCATCATTATCTTAGAATTCTCGGCCAGGGTAGACTTAGACATCTTTTTTTCTGGGTTAATTAAATCGCGGACTCTTACGCCTTCCTCCTCACCCATAAACTTCACTTGATCGGAAGTTTTAGCAGGAATTGTAAAAATTTCTCCAAATTTATTATTAAAACGAGTCGCCAAATTACGCGTCAACTCAATATGCTGAAACTGATCTTCACCAATCGGTACATAAGTGGCGTCATAAAGCAAAATATCCGCCGCCATCAAAATTGGATAATTAAATATTCCCACATTACAAGAATCCTGTCCCTTCGACTTCTCCTTATATTGAATCATACGAGAAGTCTCGCCCATCGTAGCTACACAATCCAAAATCCAACACAGCTCCGAATGTGCAGGCACGAAGCTTTGCCTATAAAAGTGAATATTTTTATTAAGAATTAAACCAGAAGCTAAATAGTATTTAAGCGATCTAATGACATTCTGATATAGATTCCCATCTACTTCAGAAATGATTGAATGTAAATCCGGAACAAAAATGTTTATATTGTATTCATCGGAATGAGCATTAGCTAGTCGCACCATTGGCAAAAGCGCACCTAAATAATTACCCAATGTCATCTCCGAATTTGAACGTATACCTGTTAAAATCGTTTTCATATTCACATTATATCAAATTTATGATAAAATATAAAACACGGGGTGTTAGCTCATTTGGTAGAGCGCTTCCATGGCATGGAAGAGGCGAGGAGTTCGAATCTCCTACACTCCACCACAGAAGGAACCGAATGAAAATCTAAAGCTTGCTTTAGATTTTTTAATGTGACGCCTTTTGGTCTTTTTTATAAAAAGGACCAAAAATGAAAAGCCAAGAGTTCGCTCTTGGATTCTTATTTTTTGCAGGTGAGATCTTGTTTGTTCTTGAGTTTCTTGAAAAAAATATAGCACATAATCATCATTGCTACTGCGAGTACATTTGAAGCGATAAGTTGCCCTATTGCTGCTGCTGGAATTGGTTGCAACGGCCAAGGCTCTATAAAACTCGCAAGACAGGCCCTAAAAATCCAAACCAATGTGAGGAAATAATAGAATGATATTACTTCCCTGTTTAATGATAGCGCCTTCTTCCCAAGAACAATAAGCATCACGCTAATTCCAAATAACAATAGTGAAAAACAATAATTCGTATAATCGATACCAACAATAAGATTCTCATATTGCATCGGCAAATAATCATACCATTGGAACATCCATGGAACAAAGAAATGCCACAATCCTACCAATGCGCTTATCGTGACTGTAGTGTAATATAAATACTTAATTTTTTTCATAAATTGCCTTAATCACATTTTATCATTATTTTTTATCTGGTCAACTCAAAAATAGTATTAATTCCGTATTTAAAAGATTAGGGATATTTATGGCTTCAAAAATAAAGCTATGTTAAAATATAAATAAAGGAGGAGACATGAGTTTATTTGATGACCAATATATAGATTTGTGTCGCCGCATTATTAAAAATGGCGAGCGAATTGTGAATTATAAAACTACCGGCAGTAAGAATCATCGCTCATCTATGCCTAATCATACCTCTCAGGCCACCTCTGGCGCCGAGACTATCAGATTGCCTCACCAAATGTTACAATTTGATCTTTCGAAAGAATTCCCCATTCTTACATCTAAACAGGTAGCCTTTAAATCTGCCGTAATTGAAATACTCTGGATTTATCAAGCAGCCTCAAATGATGTTCGTTGGCTCAGGGAGCGAAATGTCAAAATTTGGAATGAATGGGAAATTTCAGAGGATGGGCAATATCAAGGTCGCAATATTAATCAAATATTTGCCAAAAACCATCCCGACCTACCAAAAGAAAGCTTCGCCCACACCATCGGTACCGCCTACGGATGGATTGTTAATAGATACGATCTAATCCGTAGTCTAATCCATACTCTCAAAAACGACCCTGGTAATCGTCGCATGGTCTTATCTCTCTGGCAAAACGAATGGTTAGATACTGCCGCGTTGCCATCTTGCGTCTGGAATACACAATGGAACCTCATAGATGGTAAGCTTAACCTTCTAGTGACATCAAGATCCTCAGATGTACCACTAGGTCTACCCTTCAACGTCGTACAGTATGCCGTTCTCTGTCATCTAATCGCAAGGTCAATAGGGGCTAAACCAGGACTCTTCACCTTTATGACTAACGACGCCCATATCTATAAAAATCAGCTTTCTGGCATCAAAGAGCAAATCGCCCGCTACGACCAGGCCATTAAAGAAAACAAGCTGCCTGATGCCCCTACGCTTTGGGTTAACCCCGATATTCACGATTTTTACGACTTTGATAACTCTAAAGAACTCAAAGATATCAAATTAGAAAACTATCATCATCTCGGCACGATTAAGATGCCAGTAACGGAGTAAAAATGTTTAGTATAATTGCAGCAGTAGGCAAAAATAACGAAATCGGTAAAAATAACAAGTTGCTTTTCCATATCAAGGATGATATGAAGTTTTTCCGTGAAAAAACCCTCGGTCACAAAGTAGTAATGGGCAACACCACTTGGGATTCTTTGCCAGCAAAACTAAAGGACCGTGAAAATATAGTAATCGCGTATACCGATTTTGGCGGCCCAGACCGCATCATTCATGATGTTGATAAATTCATTCAAGAGAACAAAAAGACGGAAGAAGAAATCTTTATCATTGGCGGAGGCATGATCTATAAATTATTCCTCCCCCACGCGAAGACTATTTATCTTACCGAAATTGAAGCCTCAGACCCCGAAGCGACTACTTTTTTCCCTGATTTCGACCGATCAAAATATAACAAAACAGTCTTACAAAAAGGAAGCGAAGATGATCTAAGTTATACTATCGACAAATACGAAAAATCATAAACTAAATTAAGGAGAAATCATGGAAGATGTTGTTTTTAGTTTAATTGATAACGAAGTTAAACGACAAGCCGAAGGGCTCGAACTTATCCCTAGCGAAAACTATGTTTCTGAGGCCGTGCTGGAGGCCATGGGGTCAGTCTTAACCAATAAGTATTCCGAGGGTTACCCCAGTTTCGAAGGAATAAGTGATTGGAGTGAAGAAAAAATTTCTCAAGAAATCCTACCAAACTATCGCTATTATGGCGGGCAACAAAATGTCGACCGCATTGAGAGGCTAGCAATTGAGCGCGCCTGTCGACTTTTCGATGCAGATCACGCCAATGTTCAGCCTCATTCCGGTGCCAACGCCAACGAGGCAGTTTATTTTGCCTGGTGTGAACCAGGAGATAACATTCTCGCAATGAATCTAGGACATGGCGGACACTTAACTCACGGCTCACCCGTTACACGTAGTGCAAAAATCTATAACTTTATCCCCTATGGTACCGATGAAACTGGCGACCTTAACTATGATGAAATCGAAGAATTAGCCCTAAAAAATGACGTCAAGCTTATCTTGATCGGCTATTCTGCTTTCATGAAAATACCAGATTTTAAGCGCATCGCTAATATCCGCCAAAAAGCCGAGGAAAAATGGAATCACGAAATACTCCTGATGGCTGACATGGCTCACGTTGCTGGCCTCATCGCCGCCAAAGTTCATCCAAATCCCCTAAAATTCGGGTTTAACGTAATGACCACGACTACCCACAAGACTTTGCGCGGCCCACGCGGCGGTTTAATTTTAAGCATAGGAAACGTCAGCTCACCCCTTAAAAAGATTGCGGAAAAAAATCTTCAAAATATCCCAACCATGATCGACAAAGCGGTATTCCCTGGTACTCAAGGCGGCCCGCTAGAGCATATTATCACCGCAAAAGCCGTAGCGTTTGGCGAAGCCCTCAAGCCAGAGTTTAAAACTTACGCCGCAAATATTGTTAAAAATGCCAAAACACTCGCTAAAGAATTAATGAATCACGGATTCATCCTCCAGGGCAATGGCACGGATAATCACCTAATTCTTATTGATATAAAGAAAAGCTTTGGCATTGACGGTAAAACATATGAAAAAGCCCTAGATTTAGTAGGCCTCACGCTAAATGCCAACGCTCTTCCTGGCGATACCGGCGGGGCATTCAAGCCAAATGGCGTTAGGCTCGGCACCCCAGCCATCACCACCCGCAAAATGGGAGAACCCGAGATGGTTAAACTTGCAAACTGGATGAAACAAGTCGCAGAACTCTGTCAAGAAGCAGACGAAAACGGAGTCAAAGACATCGAATCCTTTAAGCCAGAAGAATTCGCTATTATCAGGGACCAAGTAAAAGGGCTAGCCTTAAAGTTCCCCATCCCTAACGCCTATAATTAAAACATGGAAAAAGGGCGCCTCAGAAAAGGCGTAATTCCCTTTTCCGTTGGCACCCCGAGACATCAAGATTAACTATGCACATGAAATCCGTCAAGGATCCGATCAATACCACCTAGCCATTCTATCCAAACTTCGATAGAATACTTGGGTTCGGACTCCATGATAGAGGCGTTGTGTTGCTCGATGTGTTGGCTAAAGATTTTTCTGAATTCATCTTCGTTACACCCCCAGCCGCAATACCACTTCCTAATGTCATCCAAGAAATTTTCCAAATATGAGCTGTCCGAGAGATCGATGCTGTCTATAACAGAGGTTCTCTCCATGTTGAAATCAATATCGGGAAAATAGTTCTCAACGATTTCATGCCCATCGCCAAAAAACTTACAGAGGTTGTATACGATTTCTGCCGTCTTCATCTTTTTTGACCTTTTCCTCTAAAAATCTTGCTTCTTACCATAATTCCTTAACGAACTATTTTTACGCACCCCGCCTCAGAGATGCGGAAAATCAATTTATACACAAATTATAGCACAAACATGATTAAAAGTCAATAGTCGAACAATAGACAAAATCGCAAAATTTTGATATAGTATAATAGTTCGGGCGAAAACTGGACACCATCCATAATTCGCATGGAAAGTTCGTTACGAGGAGGCTAAATCATGAAAACAAAAAAGTATGGCGCCCATGCAAAAGAAGAGCTGAGCGCGACTCAGTACAACGGCCTGATTGGTATAATCCTGCTTTACGGCTTCTGCGTCAACTATCTGATGATTCAGAAATTCACGGAAGTTTTTCTTTCGTGGAATCTTGGCCTGCTCTTGCTTGGCTTCATGGTACTCGAAATCATTGGAGCCATAATGAGCAAGGCCAGCGACAACCCCATCATCAGCCTTATCGGCTACAACCTCCTAGTTATACCGACTGGTGCAGTATTCAGCGTTTGTCTAAGTGGCATATCACCAGATTTAGTTAAGAACGTAGTTCTTGTAACTGCTGCCGTCACAGCAATCATGCTAGCGACCAGTACATTTTTCCCGAAAGTATTCTGCTCAATGGGAAGCATACTGCTCATCTCGCTATCTGCAGTTGTCGTCGTAGAACTTTTTCTTGTACTAATATTTGGGATGACCACGCCAACGCTTTGGCACGTCATCGTGGCGTTGATTTTCTGCGGTTACATCGGTTACGACTGGGCAGTAGCCCAAAACGTCCCCTACACGGTAGATAACGCCATCGATGTCTGCGTGGATCTCTACCTTGATATCGTCAACCTGTCTCTTAGGCTACTCTCCATTATGAAGAGTAGTGATGATGATTAAGCCTCCACACCACGAATCCCGCCAGAAATGGCGGGATTCCCTTTATTTTCGTTTCTTACCGTGGTGGAGTATAGGAGAATACCATGTAATCTCCGGCCACATCCATAAAAACATAATACGAGAGCAAGCTCTCGTCTTTGTTTTTGGTGGAGTGTAGGAGATTCAAACTCCTGACCTCCGCAATGCGAATGCGGCGCTCTATCAGCTGAGCTAACACCCCATATCGATATTATACCATAAAAATAAGCCCCGAAGGGCTTATTTTAACGCTTTGAGAATTGCTCTTTGCGACGAGCTGAGCGCAAGCCATACTTCTTGCGTTCCTTTTCGCGTGGATCGCGTTTCATCATACCAGCCTTCTTGAGCACTGGGCGAAGATCTGGAGCTTCAGCGGTCAACGCTTTAGAAATTGCAAGCTTAATCGCATCTACTTGACCAGCCAAACCACCACCTTTTGCTAAGATCGTGATATCATAATCTTTCTGCTTTCCAGCAATGGCCAAAGGATCAGTAATTTCAGCAAGATAAGTCTTGTTTCCAGAAAGATAATCTAGAGCTGGCTTATCATTAATCGTAATATTACCTTTACCTTTGTACAAACGAGCAGTGGCTGTAGAAGCTTTGCGACGGCCCAACCCGTAAACATATTTTTTCGTAGCAACCATTACTTAATCTCCTTTGGGTTTTGCGCCTCATGCGCATGCTCAGAGTCAGCGAATACACGTAGTCTCTTCATGCGCTCAGCGGCCAATTTATTCTTTGGAAGCATCCCTTTAACTGCCTCACGAATCACGCGGGTAGGATCTTTTTCGATTACCTCTTCGAGCTTTAACTCAGAAAGGCCACCAGGATATCCACTATGACGATAATATTTCTTTTGAACCATCTTATCGCCAGTCACTTTTATATCCTTCGCATTGATCACGACAACATAATCACCATTATCAATGTGTGGAGTATAAGTAACTTTTGACTTACCCATTAACTTGTCAGCGATAATTACCGCAAGTTTACCAAGTGGCATAGTAGAAGCATCTACTAAATACCATTCACGCTTAATTTCTGAGGCTTTTTGACTATAAGTTTTCATTATTTAGCCTCCTTTTTCTCTGGGGCATCCATAGACAACTCGTCGACAAAGCTAATAGTTGCCATTTCAGAATTATCCCCACGTCTAAATCCAGCTCGTTCTATCCTAAGATATCCAGAATTTCGCTCAATCTGAGGTGCAATTACGTCAACGAGTAACGTAGCCGCCTCTAGATCGTTTAGTCTAGCGATTACTAATCTACGATTATGTAAGTCACCCTTCTTTGCCATCGTGATTAGTTTTTCCATCTTTCTACGAATTTCCTTAGCACGAGCCAAAGTAGTAGTAATAGATTGATATCTGATAAGAGAACACATCAGCCCACGAGTGAGTGCTAACCTCTGATCAGTTTCACGGCCAAATTTACGGCCTTTAAACTTATGGCGATGCATATTAAATATTTAACTCCGTTAACTTTTCTTTTACTTCGTCTAGCGCCTTCTGACCAAATCCTTTCAAGTCTTTGAGATCGGTTTCCGATAGAGTGATTAAATCTCTAATAGTCTTGATGTCGTTGTTTAGGAGTGCGTTAGCGGTACGTGCCGAAAGATCAAGTTCTTCGATTGGCAAAGAAAGACCTGAATCTTCTTCTTCACGGTGTGCGCCTGGCATTGGAGCCGATTCGACCTTAGTGCTCCCAGCCAATGCTGAATACTGATTGACCAAAATAGCAGCAGCTTCCTCAAAAGCTTCCTGTGGCGTAATTGTACCATCAGTTTCAATTGTCATAGTTAATTGCTGCAAATTCGTATCCTGGCCCACACGAGTATTCTCAACTTTATACCTTACTCTTAATACTGGAGAAAAGACTGCGTCTATTGCAATCATATCAGAGTGAAGTCTATCTTCGCTTGATTTCTCGATGGTAAGATAACCTCTTCCAGTCTCTACTACGAAGTGCATTTTAATTGTCTTTTTGGGATCATCGATGTGGCAGATAACTTGATTTGGATTAGCAATTTCTACCTCAGCAGGCAACTTAATGTCACCAGCTACTACCCGCTTCTCGCCATCTTTTTCTGATTGTTTATCCCCACGCATCTCTAAATCTAATTCAACTGGCGCATCAGTGTGCATCTTGAAACGAATGTTTTTAAGATTCAACATGATGTCAACAGCGTCTTCTTTTACGCCTGGAATAGTTGCATATTCATGGCTTGTACCTTCGATCGAAAAGGATGTAATTGCAGCACCTTTTACGCTCGACAAAAGCACCCGACGCAAAGAATTTCCAAGCGTGTTGCCATATCCATAATAGAGAGGCTTGATAACGAATTCTGCGCTATTTTCACCTAACTCTTTTACGCTAGCAAGCGATGCCTCATGAATGTTTTTTGTAGTCATGTCCTTTTCTCCTTAGCGTGAGTAATACTCAACGATTAATTGTTCATTAATGCCAGGTTCGGCCTCTTCACGTTTTGGCAAACCTGTAATTTCAATCTTCATCTTCTTTGCATCGACCTTCATCCATGAAAGCGGTGTTACATTGGCCGCTCCGATTATATTAGCAAGATTCTTGAAGTATTCTGTTTTAGCTGATCTTGGTCTTACCTCTAAGACGTCACCTGGTTTCAAGCGAATCGAAGGAATATCAACTCTACGACCATTTAGCAAGAAGTGTCCGTGAGTTACGAGTTGCCTTGCCTGACGACGTGTAAGTGCAAATCCAGCACGGTAAACTGCGTTATCGGCTCTTCGCTCTAACAGCTCGAGGAGCTTCTGACCAGTCATGCCTTCCGCTTTTAATGCTTCTTTCATTAATTTAGCGAACTGTTTTTCGAGTAGACCGTACATACGACGGACTTTTTGCTTCTCGCGAAGCTGCGTGAGATAAAGGCTTCCACCTCTGACTCGCATATCACCATGCTCACCTGGGATACCAGATTTTTTAGCCATGACCTTATGTGCCTTCGGTGCTAATGCAAACCCTTCACGACGACTCTGTTTTACAATTGGGGAATGATCTCTAGCCATTATGGTTTCCTTTCTCCCTTAGGTCGCACACCACCATGCGCAATAGGGGTTACATCAGTAATGCTATCTATCTTAATGCCAACTGTCGATATTGCACGTACAGCCGCATCACGCCCGAGTCCAATTCCCGAAACATAAACGTCTACCGAATTCAAAGCATGATTTTTCTTGGCAATTTCAAGGGCTTTTTCAGCTGCAACACCCGCCGCAAAAGCAGTACCCTTCTTAGAACCACGAAAACCATTAGCGCCAGCTGATGAAGCAGATAACACTCCACCCTGCTTATCAGTTACGCTAATAATAGTATTATTAAACGTTGCCTGAATGTGAACTGCGCCAGCATTTACTATGCGCTTGACTTTCTTGGACTTGGCCTTAGAAACAGTAGGCGTACTAGTAGATTCGTCCACTGCATCGGTATTCTTAATGTTTTCTTCTTCTGCCATATTACTCCTTTAAGTCTTACTCGCTGCCTTAGGTTGTGCACCACCGACCGCGATCGCCTTACCCTTACGAGTACGTGCATTCGTTCGAGTACGCTGGCCGTTGACTGGTAACTTCGCCTTGTGACGCATTCCCTTATATGAATTAATATCCTTAATTCTTTTAATATTATTGCTCACCAGGCGTCGCAGATCACCTTCAACATGATATTTCTTTGAAACAATATCATTTAGTTTCTGTTCGTCAGCCTCGGTGAGATCTTTCACCCGAGTGGTAGGCTCGATTTTAGCCTCCGCAAGGATTTTTTTGCTCGTTGTTCGTCCAATACCGTAAATGTAAGTTAGGGCAATCCAAACTTGCTTATCGGAAGGAATAACAACACTAGCTATTCTAGCCATATATTAACCCTGCCTTTGCTTATTCTTAGGTTTTTTCTTGTTGATGACCCTTAGTACTCCTTTACGGCGCACAATGATGTCATCAGGGGAGATTTTTTTAACACTTGCACGTACTTTCATTGTGTTAAAATCCTTTCCTTATTAAAGCTGTAACTCCACAATTTTTTAGCTTTTTGCAAATAAGCTAAAAACGTTGTAAAAATTACAACATTTGATATTAATCTTTGAGTCTGAAGCTGATTCTACCCTTCGTAAGATCATAAGGGGTTAACTCAACTTCAACCCTGTCACCCGGAACAAGACGAATGTAGTTCTTACGCATCTTCCCGCTCATATGGGCAACAATAATATGACCATTCTCGAGTTCAACCCGAAACTGGGTATTTGGTAGTGCTTCCACAACAGTACCAGTGAGTTTAATCACTTCCTTTTGACTAGCCATAAATTACCCTTCTAGTTTAGCATACATTTTATGTTTTGTAAAGATATT
>JAZRRY010000061.1:0-4440 GCA_045651145.1 Candidatus Nanosyncoccus sp. | reverse complement strand
ATAAATTTATTGTTAATCAGAAAGTCTAGATCAATCTCCGGATCGGAAAAGAAGTAGGCGCTCGTTTCGCGTAAGTCGGCGAGAGTTTTGAGGCGATCATATAAAATAGAGAGGACTTTTAATTTATATTCGTCGCTATGATTATTTGCTACTTCCGGCCAATAGCCTTTGGTTCTGGCATAAAGCGCTTCTGGTCCTTGCTCCTCGTAAATTCTTCTGATCCACTGCCCGTTCATCCAAAGTAGTTTAGTCTCATCGTATCTAGCGCCAGAGCTTTGGACCCGATCTAGGGAAAAGCTTGCGATAAGCTCATCTTTGGTATAGATTTCCTGTTCGGTGCCATCATTCCAGCCTAAGCACGCTAGATAGTTGAGTAAAGTTTCTGGCAAGATGCCGTCCTCGCGATATTCGGTGACCGACTTAGCGCCATCGCGTTTGCCAAGTTTTTTATTGCTATTTGGGGCTAGAATATGTGGTAACGATACTAATTTAGGGCGGGGAAGGTCCAAAGCTTCGTATAATGCTAAGTAATTTGGCGTACTAGATAGAAATTCAACGCCACGCATAACATAAGTGACTCCCATTTCGGCATCATCTACAATGTGGGCAAAATTATAAGTAGGATAACCATCTTTTTTGATCAAGACAATGTCGTCTAGGACTTCTGGCCCAGAATGCATATCGCCCATTACTTCATCGTGCCATTCGTAAGATTTAGGTTCGGCCTTAAATCTAAGAGGGATACCAGGTTGCCATTCTGGAGTTTCGGTAGGTCGGAAATTGTGATATAAAAATGGAGTTTTTGATGCATTGCATTCTTGTCGGTATTTTTCGATTTGCTCTGGTGGGGTAGGATCTGCATAGGCGCGACCTTCTGCGATGAGTTTGCGAGCCCAGGCGTGATAGATCTCTTGGCGTTCACTTTGGAAGTATGGCCCATGATCGCCTCCTACGATAGGACCTTCGTCCCAGTTAAGTCCGAGCCATTCTAAAGTATCCAAAATAAGCTCCGTGGCTCCCTCGACGTAGCGTGCCCGGTCGGTATCTTCAATCCTCAAAATCATTTTACCGTGGTTTTGACGTGCTAATAAATATGGATAGATCGCAGAACGAACATTACCAATATGAATGTAGCCGGTAGGGCTAGGTGCAAATCTAGTAACTATCATATCAAAATTATATCATGATAATAAGCCACTTTCAAATCGATAAATGATTAGTGCTAACTATCGGCCTTTTCCTCTTCTTCGTCTTCATCGTCGTCATCATCTCTATAGGCAAGAATGAAGAACGTAAGTCCGGTAACCCCTGCCGTCGATGACGCCATAACTAAGCCAATGATTGGTGCCGAACTATCTGCGATACTAGAGAATGTGTCGTAATGTTCGCCTTGAGGAGATGCGTAGGCACTTCTGTTGTCGCCACCACTAACTTCGGTAGTAGTGGTGTTGCCAGAAGCAGAAGTAGTAGTGTAAACTGTGGTACCAACCGCTCCGGTAGTAGAGCCAACGCCTTTCGTAGCTCCGGTACCCGTACTACCAGTATAAGTAGCAGTATTATCATTAGGTGTGTCATCTGATGGTGTATCTGGATTAGTAGGGGTGATCGGATTATCATTAGTAATCCCGCCAGTGACCACACTGACAACTACCGTGCCGGCATATGTGCCAGCAGCTGTATCAGTGCCACCCTTTGCCCCGAAATAAAGATTCTGGGAGCCTGTCTTCTTGGGCGTAGTGACGCCATCCATAATTACGATAGGCGTAGAAGTACTGTTAGTCATAGGATAATAGTTGCTATTATTATTGCCTAGCGAAGTTTCACCGTAACTATGGCCATTAAGTGTGTATGAACTTTGGACGGAGCCATCTAGTGTGTATTCACCTAGGGAATACCCCCAGTAGTTGGCAGGAAAAGCGGATCTAGTGGAACTATTCGCTAGAGTAGGCAAAGTAGCCGTACTGAGCGAAGTGTTAACCAAGGAAACATTATTATCCGATAGATTTGCATAAATTGAAGCCGTAAAACCTTCTGGATTGTTACTAGTAACGCTAACCGCGAAATCATTACGCAAAAACTCGCCCATACCACCAGTGGCGGCAGAAGATGGGCGCATAATAGAAACCGAAAGCGACTCTTTGACATTGACCTGGAAGGTCGTGTCGCTCTCCTGGGCAAATACTGGATTTACCCCTAGCAAAAGAAGGGGAACTAGAGTTAAAAATGAAATATATTTGGTTATGACCTTCAGTGTTTGTTTAACCATAACCACATTATAACACAACTTTATAATTTTGTGCTAAAATAGTAAAAAAGATAAGCAATTTTTATAAATCGTTTAAATAATAGGGGCGGATGGAGTAAAAATGGCACCAGAAAATTCAAACAAGACTGCGAAAGAGATCAAGAAAGTAGAAGTAATTGATTCTACGGATACACCAAGGAAGCCAAAGGCGAAGCAAAAGAAAGACTGGGTAATATTCTTAACAATTGGAATTATCGCAATGCTAATTGGCGTTGGGTGTCTTTTATTTGCGCTACTAAAACCACGGGCAGAGATTGAGGCCTTAAAGTACCCTACGATTTCTTCGAAGAAAGATAGCGAAGAAACCTATAGCAGTTTGACGGGTCTGCCGCTTTCTAACGCCTCACAAAAAAACGCCCCCATCTATTGTATTCAGGTACCAAATGGGACTGATGGGGCCAGGCCGCAAGCTGGACTAAATGAGGCTGGTGTTATATTTGAAGCTATCGCCGAAGCTGGCATTACCCGTTTTGCTGCCATCTTCCAGAACCCCAAGTCGGCCGTAATTGGCCCGGTTCGTTCACTTAGGTTATATTATCTAGAATGGGATACTCCGTTTGACTGTACGATCGTTCACGCTGGAGGTGCAGACGACGCATTACATGCGGTATCTAGTGGGGGTTATTCCGATCTTTCTGAAGATTATAGCTATATGTATCGTGGCACATATGGCGGCAGACTTTGGAATAATTTGTTTACTAATTCTTCTAATCTTAATAGATTCAGCAATGATTCCGGAAAGACTTCATCTGACGCCCAAGGTTTTGCCCGCATGACGCCAGACGAATCAAAAAAGTCACGGATCGATAACTTAGCTGTAGAAAAACTTAGTATTACTACCCCCACAGATAAAGACACTTCAAAGCTAAATGCAGATATTACTGATATTAATTTAAGTTTTGGCTCTTCGGCGACCTTTAATGTCAATTACGAGTACGATGCGGACAGTAATACTTATCGCCGTAGTTATGGGATCGGCGCACATGAAGTGTATTCTTGCCCAAGTGAAGATCTAGGCGAACGTAATCCCGAGGATGTTTGTCAACTAACTGTCATGTCGCCTACGGCGGTAGTCGCAATGGTGGTTTCGGAGAGAAGAGCATCAGATAATTACCACGAAGACATCACAACAATTGGCTCTGGAGACGCTTACATCTTTCAAAATGGTACAGCCATAAAAGGAAAATGGACCAAATCATCCCGCGAAGATCAAATCAAGTTTACGGATGCCGAAGGAAATGAAATTAAATTGACCCCTGGCCAGACCTTTGTTTCTGCTATCCCTGAATATGGAAGCGTTGATTATTAATCCTAAGTGTGATATAATTAAAAGGGGTGATAACTTGGTTTTATACTTGCTTTACTCGTACTAAAACCTCGTTCACTAACAAACCTAAAACAACTTCGGTTCCGTCGTCTAGTGGTCTAGGACGTCTGGTTCTCATCCAGAAAATCGCGGGTTCGACTCCCGCCGGAATCACCAAGATAAAAAATGAGCCCGTGAGGGCTTATTTTGTTATTTAATTGGCTCATACCCCAACTTTTTGATTGCTTCAATAATAACTTCATAATCTTTACAATCCTCTGGTTTTATATCTTCAATAAATACAAAACTCCATTTGTTGGACAAATGATCTTGCGAGCGATCAGGAATAGTCGCAAAGTAAAACTTTTCTCTACGTTTTTCAAAAAAAAGTTTCCCGATACTTAGATCCTGCCCGAGCTCTCCTTTTAGATCAGCGATTCTTTCTGTCGACGGCAAATTATTACTTGAATCTAGTAAAATCTGAACGCGTTGTTTTCTTTCTAATTCGGGCCTAAAATCTATTCTTCCTATCACAAGCTTATACAGCATGACCATATGTTAACAAAGATGGCCCCTCTAGTCAAGAGGAGCCAGTTGATGCTCTTTCTTATTTAGGCCTGCTTTTACGGATTCGCACCAAGCGAAGCGAGGTTCCTCCCTCCCGCCGGAATCTATTTTTTGGCTCGTTTTAATATCTCATTTACGTATTGCGACTTTAATTTTTTATAGCGTTCGCGATCGTAGCCAGCTTCCTTAGCGAACTCGTTTTTCTTTTCAAAATAGCGTTTAGCTTCTTCGGGATGCTTAAATAGATAATTTCTTATCAAGA
>JAZRRY010000060.1:0-7099 GCA_045651145.1 Candidatus Nanosyncoccus sp. | reverse complement strand
TCTTGTTCGACTTGCTCGTAACCATCAGCGGCGTGCATATAGTTTGGATAGCTCATTTCTTTTATCCGATCAAATTCGCAAGGGACTGCGTACTTGGTGCGTATTTCAAACTTGATGGATTGCAGCTTTTCAATCACATTTTCGCCGACCACGATTAAAGTACGCACAGTGCTACCAATAAGACGCCCAGCACCTTGGATTTTCCAAATGTCGTTTAAATCACCTCTTAAGTCAAACAAAATTGGTTGATGTTCGCGAAGCATAATGTAGTGCATAAAAACATCTTCTTCGTGAATAACGTGTAGCCCGTGAGTGTGAATGAGATGAAAAACGTCAAGTTCACACTGCGTGCCGATTCCTTCTGCCTTAATGTACCCAAAACTAAGTTGTTTTTTCTCCATTTTTCATACGCCCCCTTTCGTATGCGTCAATAATTTTGTCGAGATCGACGCTATGTCGAAACTTAATTTTGCCTAGACGACTGACGTCGACCCATTCGGGGACGTCAACCGTATAGGTTTTTTCGCTAGCAGTAATATTTTCATTGTGGTTGATTTTGCCGGAGATTTTTTTGTGGTTTAGATAAAGTTGCACCGATTGACGAGCTGGCGTTTCGGGGTTGCGTTTGAAAAAGGTGGTGGCGTGGAAAAAAACTTCGCCGGGTTCAACGTCGAGCCCACTTTCTTCTTTAACTTCGCGTACAATGGCCTCCTCAATAGTTTCGCCTTTTTCGAGCCCGCCACCAATAAGACTATAGCCGTCCCATTGTCTGGTCAGTAAGATTTTGTCATTTTCTATAATTACGGCGTAGACACCAACCCTGAGTTCAAGCTCGTCAACGGGGACTTTGTACTCGTTTTGAAAAACATCTTTACAAATTACGGTTTTAGCCATTATACATTCCTTTCATTGTAATATTTGGTTTTATCTTTAAGCCCTGCATCTTTAAAACCTTTTTTGCGCTCAGTACAGGCATAACATTCACCACAGTGATAGAGAGTGCCATCTACTTGGATGGGGGTCCAGCAAGTCATGGTCATTTCGCAAATTGCAATAGTATTAATACGATTAATGGTGACACTGGCGATACTGTCGGTCTCAATAACCCCGTTGCAGATAGTCCTAACGTCGTCGCCAAGAGAAGCCGCATATTGAACGGCAAACATCTGCATAATGAAGTCACGCATCGGATACCGGTGAGTTTTTTGCATACTCTTGTAGTTGGTTTTTAATTTCTTTGGGTGGAACAGAAATGGCTGGAATAAAAGTAGGATGAAAGCTATTCTTGCCAAAAGTTTCCCTAAAATAATTCTCGAAAAATTTAATGGAGACAAGCTCGCCTTCGTAATTACGAGATCCTCTATCTATATAAATTGGGTAGAGCTCCATGCCATAATCTTTAAGTCGCTAAAAGCTACGCTTTTCATGTCTTACTTGCTAATTAACTTGGCGGAAGCGACAGGATGGTTATCCTCTTGCTTCCTTTATAAACCTTCACCGAGAGCAAGCTCTCGCTGAAGTTTTATGGCGGAAGCGACAGGATTCGAACCTGCGAACGGCGCAAACCGTTACACGCTTTCCAAGCGTGCGCCTTCAACCACTCGGCCACACTTCCGTCTTTGATTTATTCTAGCATGGTTTTTTTAAAATTACTAGATTTTCGATATGTGGTGTACGCGGGAAAAAATTGAATGTCTTAACGGATTCAATTTGGTATTTTTCTAATAATAGTTTAATATCCCGAGCCTGGGTAGCAGGATTACAAGAAAGATAAATAATAACCTCTGGAGTTACCTCTATTAGGCGGTCAATTAGTTTTTTGTCGCAGCCTGAACGAGGGGGGTCAAGGATTACAGTTTGATCACTCTCAATATAATTAGTTACATTTTCCGATTTATCGAGTATAGCAAGGATATTACCATTTCGGGTCGCGTCCCTCGCGCCCGTCTTTACGGGGCTCGGGCGCTCATCCTCGGCAGCAGCCTCCAGAAGCCCCTTAATAGTAATATTCCTTGCTAACTCGGCAAAGGCAAATTTATCGCATTCTACCAAAGTGAGGTGGTGATCCCTAGCGACGGAGAGGCCGATAGTGCCGACGCCGGAGTAGAGGTCGAGGACGTTTTCGGTATGGATGTACTTCTTGATTTCGGAAAGGGCCATTACGTAAACCGGTATATTAATTTGAAAAAAACCATTTGGGGAATAAGAACAGGTTTGACCCAAGATTGAATCCGTTAGATTATTAAAATGAGGATGGGGTTGGTGGTTTTCGTATAACCCACCAGATACTTCACCTTTTTGATTACATCTTAATAATAGGGATTGATATTTACGAGCTTCTTCGTGTCTTAAATTTAATTCATCTATCATACTCTGTGCGACAGAGAAGATTTCTGGACGTTCGATAGATGAATGGGTAATTGGTATTTTACGATGAGTACCACGTGCATGAAAAGAAAGCTTGATTTTGGATTCCTCATTATCCCAGAACAGGGAATACTCCATTTTGTTACGATAAAAATAATCTTTATTATCGGAAAAAACTTTCGTGGGATTAATCGTGATTTGATGTTCGCGAAAAATTTCAACGACAAGCTCGGATTTAAGCTGGTTTTCGTACTGCCAGTCTATAATTTGCCACGGAGAAGTAGAAAGATAACAATCATCTTTAGGTTTAGCGCGATACTCAGATTTCTCTTGAATGCTGGTTGCAATAGCTTCGATATAGCGAGACTTTTTCTTGGTAATATTATAATCTGTAACTACTTCACCAGGTAAAGCATTCCAGAAAAAAATTTTACACCCATCTGGCATGGTGCCGAGGGCTTGGCCGCCTGGTATGATTTTTTCTACCTTTATCACTCTGTAATTATATCATACACTAGTAATAATAATTTGATGGTCTTTAAAATTTTTAACTAAGCTCTTACGATGCACCTCATCTAATTCAGAGAAAACATCATCCAATAAAATAATAGGCTTTAAATTAATCTTGTTTTCAATCAGGGCAGCTTCAATAAATTTAAGGGCTAAAATCATAGAACGAGACTCACCACGAGAGGCGGAACCATCGGCTATTTTATTATTAAACATAAAGATATAATCATCACGATGTACACCATAACTAGTATGGCCAAGAAAAGAATCTTTTTTAAATCCCTGCTCTAGATTTTTTAGATACTCCTCGACAGAGGTATGACTAAGGTCGGTTTTATACTTAATCATAATATCGTCATGATGATTGGTAATAGAGTAATATAGGTCTTTATAACTAAGGTTAATTTCATCAATAAACTCAGAGCGAAAGTTATATAGTTCTACACCGTATTTTGATAGGAGTAGATTCCAAGAAAAAATCATCTCTTTTGTGATAGTTTCTTTTTTTAGGAGTTCGTTTCGCTGCCTTAGAGCTTTATTATATTTAAGTAAAGCTTGGTGGTATTTTTCGCTAAATTCACCAAAAATACGGTCAAAATATTCTCGGCGACGACTGGGGGAACTACTAATCAAGTTAAGATCGGAGGGAAGGAAAAGTACAACTGGATATTTGCTTTTACTGGGCAGACGCTTGCTCTTTTGGTCATTTATAACAAAAGTCTTAGAGTGATTATCATAGGTTGCGATATTGGTCTTACCGTCAGTGAAGTCTAGTTTGATACGATAAAATGCGGTACCCCTTTTAATAATGTCTTTATCGGTGGCACGAAAGCTTTTTCCTCTGGTTAAAATATAGATAGCTTCAAGAACTGATGTTTTACCGTAGCCATTTTTACCGATTATTAAAGTAGTATCATCTTTACACTCTAATAGATAATCAGAGTGATTACGAAAATTAGTAAGCTGAATATTTTTAATAATCATGAATTTAATGGCATTACGATATGGGTATAATTATCATTTTTTTGGTTTTTAAGTAAGATTGGAGCAACATGGCCAGAAAATTGAAAGCTAATAGTGGGCTCTTCTAAGGCATTTAGTGCATCTAATAAAAATCTAGAATTAAGATTAATCTTGCCACTCTTATTTACTTTAGTTTTAATCTTGGAATCGTTTTCACCAAACTCATTCGCAATAGATTTGACAGAGAAAGTATCTGGCTCCAGAGCTTCGCAGACGATAGAGCCACCGACTGATTTAGAGAACAGAGCGGCAAGCTTTGTAACTCTAACTAATTCTTCGCGTTTTAGCTCGATTTTAATCTCTGGATCTTTAGGTATTAACCGTTGATAATCAGGAAAACTAGCGTCTATAAGTTTAGAGATAACCTCAACTTCACCTAGGCGAAATCTTACTAAATCTTCATTGAAGGAAATTTCAACTTCTTCGACATCATCACTAATTGAGCGAAGGACTTCTTGGAGGGAATTAGCAGGAACTACAGCTTGCACCTCACTTTCTACTTTATTAATAAGTTTTTTCTCGGCTAAGCGGTAACCATCGGTGGCGGCAATTCTTAAGGAATTGTCAATAGTATTAAAATAGACACCAGTAAGAGCAGGGCGGGTGAGATCATTTGAAGTAGCGATAATAACTTGTGCTAGACTATTTTTAAACTCGTCTACACCGATTTTATAAACCACAGCCTTTTTCTCATCTATTTCTGGGAGTTCTGGAAAGTCATCAGCTGGAGTACCGTTTATAATAGATGAATAATCGCCGGCCTTGATGGAGATTTTATTATTTTTAAGGCTAATCTCGGTATTTTCACCTTTAGGAAGATTTGAAACAAATTCCGCTAGAAGTTTAGCTGGTACAGTAATGACACCGTCTTCGGAATCTGATACTGGTAAGTAATCAACAATAGCCATATCTAAATTGGTGGTGGTGAGAGATACCTTCTTTTGATCTACTCTAATGAGGACGTTGTTTAGTATAGGAAGAGTAACTTTGCTAATTGCTATACGACTAATATTATTTAAGGCTTTGCTGAGTTTTTCTTGTGTAACTTTAATTTTCATTTTCGCTCCTTTCTATTAAATTATTTATAGTAGTATTAGTAGTAGAGTCTGTGGAATAGTGGAAAATTAAGGTTAGAGACAGGGAGGGAAAGTTGGTGGGAAACGAGGTGGATAAATGTGAAAAAGTCGGTAGAAAACTTATTTTTTGCACATAATTTTGATTTGGTGATTTTTTTGCACATATTTTTGCAATAAAATTACACGAGGATTTGGACATGGTTTTACACAAGTTATTCGCATTTTTAATATTAACCATAAATCTTCTCCTTGATTTCTTCGATTTGTTCCCTTAAAAGAAAGTTTAATTTAAGGTCGTTTTTAATCTTTTTGATTCCATGCATAACAGTAGTATGGTCTTTGACGCCTACTTCAGCGGCGATTTTATTGGTGCTGAGGTTTAACTCATCGGACAGAATATACATAGCAACCTGACGAGCATTTTTGATATTAGCAATGCGTGATTTGCTACACATTTCTTTAGTGGTGAGTTGATAATATTTGGCGACTTTGTCTACTACTTGTTTAGGCGAAGTAGGTCTTAATTTTGAAGTTTTATTAACTGAAATGGAGCCGTTCTCGATAAGTTCTAATGGTGTAAGACCACGAACTTCGGACATGAGAAGCAGAGTAGAAAATTCACCTTCAAGATCACGAATATTAGTATTAACGTTTTCGGCGATATATTCGATAGCTTCGGGTTCGATTTCGGCGCCGATAAATTCAGCTTTGGCACGGAGGATAGCACATTTATCTTCGAATTTAGGAAGTTGCAAATCAAAAGCGCCGGCCCAAGTGAGACGTGAAGCTAGGCGTTCATCAACGGTTTTAATTTGGGAAGGTAAACGGTCGGAAGTAATAATGATTTGCTTATTAAGTTGATATAGGTCGTTAAAGATATTAAAGAATTCCTCCTGGGATTTTTCCTTATTAACGATAAATTGGAAGTCATCAATAATAAGACAGTCTAATTTTTGAAATTTTAGATTAAATTCTTTACCTTTGCCTTTTTGGATAGCATCAATAAAATCTGAATAAAAGTGGGAAATTGGAGTGTAGAATATTTTATAATCTGGGTTATTCTTAAGAAGAGCATTTCCGATAGCTTGAACTAAGTGGGTCTTACCAAGACCTGGGCCACCGTAAAGAAAGAAGGGATTATATCTTGTACCAGGTGAATTGATGATACTACGAGCAGCAGCAACGGCTAATTCATTATTAGAGCCTATTACGAAATTATCTAGAGAATATTTAGGATTAAGACCGTTATTTTTGGATTCAGTTTCTTTATGGGCAATACGGATGGTTTTAATTTGTTCTTTAATTGGCCTAGGAGCGGTAACTTCACGAGGACGGATTTTATTCTTAGATTTTAATACTACTTCAAAATCGATATTTTCAACTTTGATACCATTATTTATAAGAGCTTTTTTAATGAGATCATAATAGCGGGTACGTAATTGTTTGACATAGAAGGAATTTTTGACACCAATAATAATATGTCCATCTTTTGCGGTAACTAGTGAAGTATCTTGGAACCAAGTAGTGAAATTGGCTGGGGATGTTTGCTGTTCGATTTCGGCAAGCACGTTCTTCCAGACGTCAAACATTGATATAAACCTCCTTTTCAACTAAGTATAGCATGAAGAGAGATAGTTTTCCACAGGTTTTATTTTGTGAAAATATGTTAAAATAATGTTTCAACAAAACAGGTTAGAGTTTTCCACATAAAATAAAGTATATCTATAAATAATGTGGAAAAAATATTGAAAAATGTGGAAAAATGAGATATACTATAATAAATTTTTGAAATAAGTTAAAAAAAAAGGAATAATATGCCAAAGCGAACGTATCAACCACATAAAAAGCAGCGTAAAGTTGAACATGGTTTTATGAAAAGGAATGCGACTAAAAATGGGCGCAAGGTGTTGGCTCGTCGCCGAATTAAAGGTCGTGCAAAGCTTGCAGCTTAGTTTTTTGTGATTATTAGTGTTATTAACTTAAGTTAATGACACTATTTTTTTATTAAATCTTATGCTAAAATAATACTATAACCATTAACGTTAATACCATACTATATGAATATAAATAGGCTATCTACTATTACGTTTGGTTTAGCTGGAATCTCTTTACTTTCTGGTCTA
>JAZRRY010000059.1:0-11337 GCA_045651145.1 Candidatus Nanosyncoccus sp. | reverse complement strand
GCATACTCTAAAACACAAGGTTAATAAAATAAAGAACAGTTGATATTATATTGACAAAATAGAGAAAACATTATATTATTATGACATTATTGACAAGATAGAGAAAACGTTATATCATTATGACATAATCATGGTTTCATGCTGCGATATGAAGCATGTTTCAATATAGCACTTTAAATTGTTGGTATTTCTATTCTTGGAAGGGGCAGAAATGAAAAAATACGAGCTGACGTCCGAGAGCATCGTGGTGGACGGTGGCACTCTTTACCGCATCCGCGCCTTGCGTGCTTTCGTGTGTCAAGGACGAGCAGTAAAAGCGGGCGATTTAGGAGGTTTTATTGAGAGAAAGGAGAATCTTTCTCATGACGGAACCTGCTGGGTCTTTGATGACGCCATGGTCTATGGTCATGCCATGGTCTATGGTCATGCCACAGTCTCCGGTAACGCCCATGTCTATGATTGCGCCCAGGTCTATGGTTACGTTAATGTCTATGATTGCGCCCAGGTCTCTGATCGTGCCATGGTCTATGGTGACGCCGAGGTCTATAATCGCGCCCATGTATATGATTGCGCCCAGGTCTCTGATCGTGCCGAGGTCTCTGGTTTTGCCACAGTCTCCGGTAACGCCCAGGTCTCTGATAGCGCCAAGGTCTATGGCTCCGCCAAGGTATCCGGTGACGCCCAGGTCTATGGTTCCGCCAAGGTCTATGATCGCGCTGAGGTCTATGGTGACGCCGAGGTCTCCAGCGACACCTGCCTTAGCCATGGTAGGTACTTCAAGTAACGCTATAGGAAGAAAGGAAACCAACGAAAAGCACCGCGCTACCATAGGCGGTGCTTTTTCATATGGTCAAAAAATATAAAAAAATCTTGACAATTTTACGCTTATGGTTTAATATGAAAATAAGCTGGTACGCTTCACAGGGGTTCCACTGATAATTAGTGGAGTGTGGAGACTTACATTAAAAATAAACAGCGGATTAAAACAAAACAATGTGCCCCAAGGGTGGGCGCGTAGCAGCGACAAAACGGCCGAAAGGCCGTTTTGTAAGCTGAACTACCGCTGAGCCACAAACTACTTCTACCGAACCACCACTGCTTTTATGGGTTCAAGATTTATGTTATAATATTATTATGTTTGTAGATAAAGCCAAAGTTAGTCTAAAAGCTGGTAAGGGCGGCGATGGTGCCGTTTCTTTTCGCCATGAAATTTATGTGCCAAAAGGTGGTCCCGATGGGGGCGACGGGGGCAAAGGCGGCGATATTATTTTCCGAGCCGATCGCAATACTAATACTTTGGTTGATTTTCGTTTTACGCCAATTCTCGCTGCCGAAAACGGCAAAAACGGCGCCGGCCAACGCTCTGCCGGCCGCTCCGGCAAAGACTTAATCGTCGACGTCCCCATTGGCACGATTGTTTACAAAATCAACGACTTAATACCTTCTGGAGCCGTGTCCCGCGAGCCTCACGAGGCGAGCGAAATGAGTGAGCCCCGTAACGACGGGAGCGAACGAGCGGGGTCGAAGAAGGTGTTGATTGTTGATCTCGTAGAAGATGGTGCCGAGGCCATCATCGCTCACGGTGGCGCCGGCGGCTTCGGCAATGCTCATTTCAAATCTAGTACCCGCCAAGCTCCTATGATTGCCGAAGTTGGCGAGCCAGGAGAAGAATTCGAAGCCGAATTGGAGCTTAAATCCATGGCTGATGTTGGTCTAGTTGGTCTACCAAATGCAGGTAAATCTACTTTCCTATCAGTGGTCAGTAATGCCAAACCCGAAATTGCCGACTATGCTTTTACTACGATTACACCAAATCTTGGCGTCGCTACTGTCGATGGCCAGGATCTATTAATAGCTGATATTCCAGGTCTGATCGAGGGCGCTGCCGAAGGCAAGGGTCTAGGTCACGATTTCTTGCGTCATGTCGATCGTACGACAGTTTTACTTCATCTTATTGATATCTATAATAACGACGCCGGTGAAGCTTATCAAACTATCCGTACCGAGCTAGAAAAATACTCCGACCTTGCTTTCCGCCCCGAAGTTATCGCTCTTACTAAATGCGAAGGCGTAGACGAAGACATCATCAAGATGCAAACCGCCTCTATTCTCGCTAAAAACCCAAACGCGAAGATTTTCACTATCTCTAGCGTTGCCCATCAGGGTCTTACTGAGCTTTTGCGGGAGTTAAAGTTGGCTTGTTCTGGGAACACTAAGCAATCGGTGGTGGCCAAGTATCGAGAGTCCATGTCCCTCGAGCCTTACGAGACGAGCGAAGTGAACGAACCCCGCGACGGCGGGCGTGAGAGAACGGGATCGAAAGAAACTTGGCCGAACGGATTACCTACGATTTCTCTTGGTAAGGATGCTTTGAAAGATACCTGGAAAGTTGAAAAACAAGATGACAAATTCATCGTTACTGGCGAAAAGATCGAAAAATTTGCTCGTCGTACCGATTTAGATAACTACGCCTCTGTTAATCGTCTTCGCGACATCATGAAAAAGATGGGGATCCGCGCTGAGCTTACTAACCAAGGTGCCGAACCGGATTCGATCATCGAGATTGCTGGCAAAGAATTCACCCTCGTGGAAGATTATTAAGACTAACTTATTAGTGAATATAATTAAAGTTGCCTACGGCACTAGCAGGAATCGTAGAACGAATTACGCGCCAAGGAATACCGTAATTCATTTCAGATACCACAATTGAACCATCGTCGTTGACTGATTCTACATAGCCCACGTGACCATACCAGCCAGAAGATGTCTGAATTACTGCTCCAGCTGCTGGCGTCCTATCCACTAGATATCCAGCCGCCGCAGCATTACGAGCCCAAGCGTTAGCGTTTCCAAGGGTGGACGGCAAATCTTGCCTCTTATACCAAGCCCATTGCGTACATTGGCCACCGCCATAAGGACCACCGAGGTTATAAAACCATCCTACTACTTCGATATTTTGTCGCTCAGATGTGCTACCAAGATAGGTGTAAGTATAAGTGTTAGTAGTGGTGGTAGTGTTGGTATAAGTTGGGCGAGTCACTACAGGTGCTACATATTCTGGGCGCTCGGTCTCAGGTAATGATCCATTTTTTATCACAATCTGCATGCCATCAGTAATACCAGATACCTCGAGGTCATTTAGTGCGATTATCTCATCTACGGTAGAGCCATATTTCTCAGTGATAGACTCGAGCGTGTCGTCTGATTTGACGGTATAGACGATACCCGGGGTACTAGGCAACTTAAGAATGGTACCAGCAGATACATCAGTAGTTTTTAGGTCATTAGACCAACGAATCTGATCCGCAGTGAGACCAAATTTCGAAGCGATAGTATTTACATCTTCGCCTTCTGCTACTTCGTATTCAATCACGCCTCTCGAAACTGCGATATCTGTAATACTAGGCTTCTCGAGTTTACCAGAAGCTGTCTGACCGGCGTCATACATAGTAGTAGTAATTACATAGTTAGAAGCTACGTCACTGGCACTCGCAAGCTCCAAAGCGTCGGAGAGGTCAGCGACAGTATAAAGCTCAGATAGTTGGTCGATCGAAATATTACTGTAATCATCGGCAACAAAAGAACTTAGGCTAAGGTTAGCCTCAGAGTTTTGCTTATCAATTGAGCCGACAAAAACAAGCAGGAGGGTAACCACACCTATGATTAAATAAGGCATCGTACCCTTGAAACTACTGATATTTAATTTACGTTTCTTCTTTGTCATAATGATACATTACAGAGGTCGTTGCAATGACTGGAAATATTCTGATTATGCTCAGCCTCCGTATAACTATAATACATCATTCCATCGTCTCCTGTCAAGAAGTAAAGATAAGAAGTATCCGAAGGATTAGCTACAGCAAGTAAAGCAGAAATACCAGGGTTGGCAATAGGCCCGCATGGCAAACCAGCGTAAACCCTAGTATTGTAGCAAGAATCAACCTGAAGAGCTGCCTCGTTATCGGTATAAATTTCCCTATTCGGATCAACTGTATCAAGTGCATAAGATACAGTAACATCACTCCCAAGGGGTACACCCAGAGCCAACCGAGACAAGAATACCTGTGCTACAGTTGGCATTTCGACCCCTGGAGCCTCTTTTTGTACTACCGAGGCCAAGGTGATTCCTTCATATAATGACAATCCCTGTTCGTTATACTTACCAACTAAATCATTTTCGGAGATGACCTGTTCTGTATTCTCTAGAAACTTAGTTAAAATATCCTTTACGCTATCTGTCTTATAAAACTCGTGTGTTTCTCCGAATAGATACCCTTCTAGTGTAGCGCCTTCTGGACGATTCTTTAAAAAAGCAAAGTTGTAATCAGAGCTAAAAGCCTCTTCTATCTCTTCCTCCGAATAACCCACCTTTTTAAGGTTAGCCTTGATGTCAAAAATCGTTTGTCCAGGTAAAATTGTAAAATCAAACACCTCAGCCTCCATCTCGGCTTCAAGGCGTGCATATTCTTCGGCTCGTTCCCTAGCCTTAATATCTCTATATAATAAAACTCCACCAGTAACAAGTAGCGCCACGATAATTAGTATTGTAGTTCCAGAAATCCATTTTGTAACTGTTTTCATCTTGTGTTTTGCCTTTTTAGTATTTAGTTTTACCTTGTCAGATTGTTTTCTGGCTAAGCCTTTAGCATTTTGAAGTTCTTGTAAAGCCTTATCGGGTATTGGTCGCTCCAGAACATCTCTAGCGGACCGTGAGCTTAGCTGAGCGTCCTCGGACGCAGATGGTATTTCTGATCGCGCCACATTGTCATTGGTAAGGTTTTCCAGAAAATCTTGCAAAATAATCGCAGCCGCCTCTGCATCTATGTCACCCTTTTCGTATTTTTTGTGACGAGCCTTTAATCTTTCTTCGGCTATTACAGAAGTAAGAGATTCATCTTGGAAGCGAATCTTAGCGCCTGGGATCTTTTCTGCCAAGGTATTTGCAAAATTTCGTACATATAGTGACTGGGTCGTTTCGTTCCCCTCATTACTTCTAGGCAGACCTAACACGAAGAATGTAGTACTACTAAGATGAGCAACCCGAGCTATTTCCTGCCATTCTGAGCCGTCTACATTTATAAATCCTACCGGTACCGCAATCCGCGTATCGGAATCAGCCTTGGCCACGCCAATGCGTTTTTCGCCCACATCTAAGCATAATACTCGCATTTTTCTCCTTGTTTTTTATTTGCCACCCCTATTCACCTTCTTTTTTGTTGCTCTCGCCCTCTTTTTTGGCTTCTTCGTCAGTCTTTTTCTCGGTCTCGCCCTCATCTGTATTTTGCTTGATCGCATTGCCATTCTGATCTTTTACTTCGAAAATTACGGTAATTTTGTTGGAATCGCCTGGAATACTCATAACCCAAGGTACAGATTTATCAATTCTGACCTCTGAGACGCCATTAATATCTCTTAAGTCATGCTGCGCCTCGCCAAGCCCCTTACCTTTAACTTTCTCGATTACATCATTTTCGGTAATTTTCGGGCCAACCAGATAAGAAGTCTTGAGCTTACCCGTGATGCCGTTACTATTTTTTGAGAAATTCTCAATAAACGGATCTTTCATCTCATAAATCTTTTGCGCTTCACCAAGATCGGCCTTTTTGGCGATAAATTTCTCAACCTTAGTCTTATCTATGGTATAGATAGAGGCTGTTATGGTTACCTTGATAGAAGGTTCGACGCCGTCCTTTACTTCTTCCCCAACCGCTGGAGTTGAGACCGCACCGGAGGTAGATTTTTCAAAGCTCGAGCTGATTACTAATGCATCCTTATCAATTGATTCCATGAGCTTCTCTTTGTCTTCGCTCTCATTAGTAGTAAAAAGCTCTTCCTTGGCTTTATCAATATCTGATTGTTGAACGATAGTAATTTCTTCGTCTGTACCACCACCAATCGTTGAACTTGCTACTTTTACGTTTGCAGCCGTGCTCCACCCGCTTTCGGCTGAGGTATTGTAATTAGAGCCGGGAGCACTCGCCGTGACATTTACCTTGCGCGAGACTCGGCAACCAGTAGTCTTCCAAGCCGCCTGACCATAGTTTTCGCAGTCTTCCTTGGCCGTGGTAACGTCGCCATCCCAGTATATCGAGACCGATTCATCAACTGTGTAATTTAAACCACCATTAGTAAATACAGCGCCAGCACTGATTGGAATTGTGCCGCCCTCGCCAGCTACCGGAAAATCATAAAAGACCACAATAGTGCCTTTGGCTTTCTCGCCTACGTTCTTTTTTCCCGTCGCCTCGAATTTCACTTCTTGTGCGGATTCTATTTTCTTTTCGTTCAAATAGAATTTACCCTCGTCGACCTCTTCTTCTTCTAACTTTGTAGTAAAGGTGATGTTTTCAGAAAAATTATTTTGCTCAGTCTTAATGCCAACCGTGAGGGTAACGCTCGGGGCAATCGCGAACGCCCAAACCATAAATACAATTAAAATTAAAATACCTACGCCACTTAAAATAGCTAGTTTCTTGTGTGTCTGAATCCAAGCGATGAATTTATTGGCAGATTTCTTTGTCTTATCGGCAGGTTTTTTATCCTTGATCTCGGCAGGCTTTTCGTCTTCCTTCTCTTCTTCTTTGTCAGTCTCGTCGCTTTCGTCTTTGGTTTTCTTATCATCTGCCGGGCTATCAGGTTTTTCTTCCGTAATCTCAACTTCCTCCTCGACTATTTCTTCTTCTATTATGGTATCGTTTGCTAAATCGTCAGAATCAGTCTTTGGAATTTCAGGCGCAGTCTGTAAATTCTTAGCTACCGGTAATTTAGTGGCGGCAGCTAACTTTTTAATCGACGGATCGGTAGTTACAAGTACGATAGTTTTTTCGGCTGAAGTCCCAGCTTTTGAAATTAATTTGATGTTTACTATGCTTCTAAAAACCCCAGCTTTCTTAGGCGGAACTAGTGCGACTATTTTCGACTTTGCGCCCTCGATCTTGGTGATGATGTCTGTAATATCATCTTCTGGTTCAATATAAATCACGTCTTTATTCATGACTCAATTTTAGCACATTTTGTTAAGCTTGTGCTAAAATATATTTAAATGAGCTTATTTAGACGTACGCACAAGATTAAACCAAAATCCGACAAATCCAATTTGGCAGAGCTGGCTTTGCGCACTATTCATGATGGCGTTATTATGACGGATAAAAAAGGTGTTATTGAATTTATCAATTCTGCAGCTGCTACAATGACCGGCTACGGAGAAAAGGCTTTAGGGCTAGATTATGGCCTGGTGATTAAATTAGAATCTAAAGAGGGACGCGAGCTCCTGCCGACCGAGAATCCACTAAAACTCGCCATGGATTCTGGCCAACCACTTGAAGGATTTCAGGCTACTTTAATTATTGCTCAATCCGATAAGCGTATTCCAGTCTCTATTAATCTAGTAGTTGGTAGTAGTGTTTCGCAGGAACGCATTATTACTCTGCGTGACATCACTAAAGAGTTACAGGAAGAAGGTGAGCAGGCTGAATTTATCTCCACCGCTTCGCATGAGATGCGTACCCCTGTAGCCACAATTGATGGTTATTTAGCTTTATGTCTTAATCCTCAGACCGCCACTATTGATGAGCGTGCGCGCGGATACTTAGGTGCTGCTCAGGCAGCCTCTAAGCATCTAGGTAAGCTTTTTCAAGATTTGCTCGATGTCACCAAATTAGACGACAATCGTATTCGTCCGAATATGCAGCCAGTTGAGATATCAAAGCTTATTAGCGAGATTACTTCAGGATACCAGCAGCGCGCCAAAGATCTTAAGATCAACCTCACAATCGGCTCCGATTCCGAACCTACTCCTGGCGAGACGCGTCTTAGGCAAGTGACTTATGGGTTTGTTGATACTAATTTCTTACGCGAAATATTAGACAATTTAATTGACAATGCGCTTAAATATACCCCAGAAGGAGGATCTGTTTATGTAAATGTACGTGGTGACGGAGACCGCGTACTAATTAATGTTACAGATACAGGGATTGGTATTTCACCCGAAGATTTGGGGCATATTTTCCAAAAATTTTACCGCGCCGACAATTCCGATACGCGCACTATTGGCGGTAATGGGCTAGGCTTATACTTAGTAAAACAGAGAGCCGAAGCAATGGGCGGTAAAGTTTGGGCCGAATCGGCGTTTGGTGAAGGATCAACCTTTTATGTTTCTTTGCCACGTTTGTCTGACGATGAATATGAAAAACGTATGATAGTTATCAGGAATGCCAAGTTGCAACCACAGCCCACTGCATCAACTGCGTCCACGGCCACGTCACTAGCATTTAATCCAGTTCGTCCGTCAGCTACACCTCCTACTGCGTCGCCGCCAGTCAAAGCAGCACCACCGGCCCAGCAAGCTCGAACAGCACCACCAATTCAACCAGCGTCACCGGTTCAATCAGTTCAAAATCAAACTAATATCAACCTAAACGGAGGAGAAAAATGACTAAAATAATGGTAGTAGAAGACGACGCGTCTTTACGGGAGATTTATAGCATCCGCATCACGGCTGAAGGTTATGATGTAGTTTCTGCTAGCGATGGCGAAGAAGCTCTAGCTGTAGCGGTGCGCGAAAAGCCAGCCCTAATTCTAACTGATATTATGATGCCTAAGATTTCTGGTTTTGATATGTTAGATATTTTGCGCTCTACACCCGAAATTGCCAACATTAAAGTAATCATGATGACGGCATTGTCGGCCGACGATCAGCGTCAACGCGGAGAGCGTCTTGGTGCCGATAAGTATCTAGTTAAATCGCAAGTTGGTATAGAAGATGTGATTAATACTATTCATGAAGTACTTGGCGACAAATTGGCGCCAATATCTGATACTGTACCAGCTACGGAAACTGCTTCCAATAACGATTTAGCTCCAGAGACTACATCTACTTTTGTGCCGGATACAGAAGCTAAGCCTGCAGGTGAATTAGCATCACTGACGACCGAGCCGATAACTCCTGCATCGGGAGTCGTAGCTCCAATGCCGGAGCCACTTGAAGAGGCTCCTGCCTTAATCCAATCTCAACCTCAAGCCGAAAATGAACAGTCAGCTAGTCCGGCTCAATAAGTTCTTAGCCGAGCGCCTCGGGATATCGCGTCGCGAAGCAGACAGCTTAATTTCTGATGGCAAAATTACGATTAATGGCCAGTTAGCCAGCTTAGGTGATAGAGTAAATATCCAGATTGACAAAAGTGATAAAGTGTGCTATAATAATAAAATAGTGCCAGAAAAGGCAGATTATATCTATCTTGCTTTCCATAAACCAGTAGGCTACGTGTGTTCTAGGCATGCTCAGGGCGACGCGCCTACGCTTTACGAAATCCTACCTAAAAATTATCATCAACTCAAGACCGTAGGCCGTCTCGACAAGGATTCTTCGGGCCTAATTCTATTAACTAACGATGGCGACTTTGCTTTTTCAATGACTCACCCTAAGTTCCGTAAAAACAAGGTTTACGAAGTAGAGCTCGATAAGCCCTTAGCTCCTCTTCATCAACAAATGATTTCAGACCATGGAGTCAAACTAGAAGATGGTATTTCATGCTTCAAGATAATCAAACAAAACGATTATGCATTACCTCTTTCGAAGGGGGTCCGGAGGCTGGCAAGCCGAGGATTAGCGCGGGCCGCCCGTGGCGGCGGGTCGGGCGGACGCGCCCCGAGAAAGATGGTAATGCATGATCATTATCTTGTCGTTTTGCAAGAAGGTCGTAATCGTCAAATAAGACGAACTTTTGCGGCACTAGGCTACAAAGTAACAAAACTCCATCGGACTGGATTTGGTAAATACGAACTTAATGGATTGAAACCTGGAAAATATGTTATAATAAAACCATGAGCACAATCTTAGCTTTAGATATTGGTACGGAATTTGTAAAGGCGATTCTAGCAAAACCCGGCAAAAAGGGTAGTCTTGAAATTCTTGGTGTAGGCAAAGCCAGGCAGGCTGAAGGCAATATGCACGCCGGCGCTGTGGCCGACATTCCTGCCGTGGTCAATGTTTGCGAAGAGGCATTGGTGAAGGCCGAGGAGCAGGCTGGAGAACGTGCAGAACTTACCGTAGTTGGTATTGCTGGAGAATTAATTCAGGGCAACACCACTACTGTTAACTATACTCGCAAGAATCCAAACAAGCCAATCACGGATTCCGAGATGAATGAAATTATCAAAAAGGTTCAGCAAAAGTCTGGCGAAGTCGCCAAAAAGACCGTCGCGCTCGAGACTGGCAACGACAATGTAGAAGTGCGCCTGATTAATTCAGCAATTGTTTCCCTGACCATCGACGGATATAAAATTTCTAACCCCATCGGCTTTAAGGGCTCCGATATCGTAATTCAATTCTATACTGCTTTTGCTCCCCTTATTCACGTAGCTGCCATTGAAAAAGTCTGTGCTGAATTAAATCTTGATTTACTCACTGTTGCAGTCGAGCCTTTTGCAGTTTGCAGAGCTTGCCTTGGCGATGATCTAGAGTCAAATTTCTCTGGTATCGTGATGGATATCGGTGGTGGCACCACGGATGTCGCAGTAATCGAAGATGGTGGCGTCGAAGGTACTAAGATGTTTGGCATTGGCGGACGTAGCTTTACTCACCAAACTGCCGAGTCCTTAGGTGTAGATTTTGATACTGCCGAGAATTATAAGCTAGAATATGATTCTGGAAAATTAGACGATCGCATAAAATCTAAGATTGAAACTGCGATTTCCCGTAATCTTAGCGTTTGGCTTACCGGTGTAGAAGTAGCACTCGAAGAATTTGAAAACATTGGAAGTTTACCGCGCAATGTTATGTTATGCGGTGGTGGCGCCAGTCTTTCACTGCTTCAAGAGAAGTTAGCAATTTCTGATTGGTACACTAGGCTACCTTTTTCTCGCCGTCCCGTAATTCATCTGATCGACGTGAATGAATTACCAGATCTTGACACCAATCATCTTAACGTAGAGGGTGCTAGCGAGTTAGATCACTCGTTCGCTACTGCACTTGGCCTGCTTAGAGTCGGCATAGACACTTTGGCTGGTGCACCTGAAGAGAACAAGTTCAAAGCTAAAATCGCTAAGTTATTGCAGAAATAAAATATTGATATTTATTCTGGAATTATATATAATTAACTTATGCTAATATTCCCCTTTTCTAAGATCGTGGTAAAGAGTAATTTTGTTGTATTCATTTTGTTTATGCTGACCATTCTTACTGGTACAATACTTCATTCTTCTAATAGTCTAGCTAATGATTCACTAGTAGATGAAGTTAATATTAATGTACTAGCTTCTTGTACTATGAATGGTACTGGTACTAATACTCATAATGCTAATATAGATAATGGTATATATCAGGATGATATTGGTACT
>JAZRRY010000058.1:0-5126 GCA_045651145.1 Candidatus Nanosyncoccus sp. | reverse complement strand
CAAATAACTACTTTAAATTAAAACTATGGGAACTATTAGAATTACATCTGGGGAATTTAAAAGAAGGCAAATCAAAACGCCTGGAGATGGGACGCATCCAATGGGTGAGCGTGAGCGCCTGGCGCTATTTAATATGATTTTGGATTATGTGCCTGGAGCTGAGGTGATAGATGCATATGCCGGTTCTGGGGCTTTAGGTATTGAGGCTCTTTCTAGAGGAGCGAAAAAAGTGCTATTTATAGAGAAGAATGCAATGGCTCTCAAGACGATTACGGAGAATTGTTCCTCCCTGGAGATTAACGGTGGTCGGGTAGAGTTTTATAAAGGCTCAGTAGGAAGCTTTTGTGAGGCTAATCCTGAGGTGCAGGCCGACCTCATCCTGGCGGACCCGCCATATGATCATTTTGACGAAAAAGAGGTTAGTGGCTTAGTAGGTTGCCTAAGACCAGATGGTATTTTAGTCTTGTCTCACCCCGATGAAGCTCCGATTTTAGACAAAACCAAGCTTATAAAAACTCAGAAATACGCCTCTGCGCATATTTCTATTTACCTTAAACTTTATGCATAATATTGCATTTTTAGCAAAAGTGTGATATAATTAAGTCATAAGGAGTTTATTATGTATTATCAAGATGAATCTGATCGCAAAGAGCGTCGCAAAATCATTGTTGTAGCTACTGTTGCTGTGGTTTTGATTTTGCTTTTGATTATCGCTATCATTGTGGTCGCAACTAAAAAGTCCAGCAGGTCTAGTGGCAATGCTGACTCTAATAACACAAGCCAAGTAATCGCGGATGACAATAAGTCGGAGAATAATTCTTCTAGTTCAAATTCTTCAAATTCGGGTTCTTCAAATTCGGGTTCTTCTGGTGATTCGTCAAAGAACAATAGTACTGCCGAGAGTAATTCTAATGGTTCTAATAGCGGCTCTAAGGGCGGTAGTTCTTCTACGAGCTCTAATAGTTCTTCGAATTCTTCTTCTAGTACTTCTTCGACGAACACTGGTAAGTCTAGCACGACTAGGAGTGGATCTAGCAGCTCTAGCTCGGCCAGCACCGATGCTTCTGATGACTCCTCAATTCCTAGCACCGGGCCAGAAGAAGCTTTACCAGCAGCCTTAGTGCTTGGGGTTTTGACCGCATATCTAGGTTCTGCTGTGCTAGCTAAGAGAAATGCTTAATTTATAAAAAATGGGCCCCCAGGGGCTCATTTTTATGTTATAATAGTAGGTGAGCCCGAGTGGTGAAATTGGTATACACGTATGCCTTAGGAGCATATGCAGCAATGCGTGCAGGTTCAAGTCCTGTCTCGGGCACCAGATCCAGACTTTTTTCACAATCTTCGCGCGGGTGCGCGTTTTTTATTGCCGAACAAAAGCCCCCGAACAGTCGGAGGCTCATGTGTCATCGAAGTTCAACGGAGCGTTTGGAGGCCGCCACGGCAATCCTATTCAGTTCTTCGTCTGACTCTGTTAGTGCAAGGGGGATTCCGAGTTTCTCAAGCGACTTGCGCACCTCTTGTTTCTCTGCTGGAGTGATGTTCTCAGCGAGAAAAGAAACTAGAGCGCCAAAAGCTCTGGTTTGACCTACCCCTCTCACAAACTTGAGGTGAAATTCCTCTCGAGGCATAGCCTCTATAACTTCGACCCCACTAAGTGCCTCTTGAGACATAGATGCATCCATATAAATACACCTCCTCTCGAACTCAAGACTGCTATAATTATAGCAGGTTTGCGTGATTTTGTCAATGCTAACGAAAGAGCCGCTGCTTGGCCTTTTGGGCTCTTTCTCTTTGTTCAATCTCGGCAGAAAAGGCTGTCGTATAGTAACGTCCGGCTATATCTCGATCGTATCGCATCATATTTGCGATTGCTGGCGTTTGGTCTTTTTTGCTTCTAGTGTCGCTCGGCCAGAGATTTCGCGCCATAAACGTTCTTACGTGATACTTTGTTGCTAAATCGTTGAGACCATTTAAGTATCTGATTACTTGATTGTGGGCCCAAGTCCTAGCCTGATCGTATTCGGCAAAACCATGATCCCGAGCATCGTCTTCAGACATATAAACATAATCAAGGTGCCTAAGAACTGTTGGATAAAAGCCTTTGGCGTATTCTAAATCTTCTTCTGCTTTTGGGTCATTCGAAGACATAATAGCTTCTCTTAAAGCTGATAATCTAGAGAAATAGAATCTACCAGCCTGCGCCTCTATGGTATTAGACAGTTCACCGTCGTTTGATGTGGGAAGGATCATCGATTTCTTACATTCCGCAACTGTTTCGGGCCTATAATCCGTCCATTGCTTGAGCTCGTCCTCAGCATAGCTAATTTCATCCGCATAATAATCTTCCCATTTTTCGAATTCTTTTTCGCTCATCTCGTCGCCATTTTGGCTAATTAACTCCAAACGCCGCCCAAAATCTATCTGCACTTCTAATGCCTCTTTAAAAAACCTAGTAGCTAACTCGACAGACTTAGTCGACTGTTCGGTTCTAAATTCTTGAGCGGCTTTATTCGCCGCCTCTAACTCTTCAGACGATGATGACTCTTTGAATACACCTAGCTCTATGCCCATTTTTTCCTCCTCTTTGTATTATTGTAGCATAAATGCTTTTGCTAGCGGTTGCTTTTATGATAAAATAATTCATAAATTGAGGATGTAAACATGGACGAAAAGAAATCATTTAACCCTTCAAACGAAAGTATCCGCAGATTTTTTATGGGGTCTGAGGGGATTTTTGTGATACCAAGGTACCAGCGCCAATACAGTTGGGGCAATGAAGAACTAGACGACCTCTGGAACGATTTTCTAGATGCATATCACAACCCGAAGCAAGAAGATTACTTCTTGGGATCTGTGGTAGTGGTAGCGAGTAGCGGTGGTCTCTCGGTCGTGGATGGTCAACAACGCATCACTACGCTCATGATTATGCTAAATGTATTATATAAGACGTTTCCTGAGCTTAATAGCCGCAAGGACGAAAGAGATCATGATTACGTCAATAGCGCAGTTTTAAGAAACCTAATCTATTACAACGGTGAAGATGAGAGCATGCTGCAACTACAGACGCGCCCAGAATACGACTCGATATTTCGTCGCGAGATTGTAAATTCTGAAGATTACAGCAAAATAGAAAACGTTCCTAAGACTTTATTAAAAAGGGAAGATCCAACCCATAAGTTTCGTAATACAGCCAAATTCTTTTATGACAATTTCAAAAGTTTTGCCGATGAATATGGCATGGACGAACTGGCTAAGTTTGTCAAATACATCATATATAATATCTACATCATTAAAATTGTATGCTACGACGAGCCATTTGCCATCAAGCTGTTTTTGATCTTGAATGACCGAGGCAAGGATTTGGCTTCTTCTGACATTATAAAAACCTATATTCTGGACAAATACGGCGAGAATGAAAACGGCAAGAATATTTTTGAACAAAATTGGCGTCGGATTGAGGAAACTTGCAGTAATAAAGACATCAAGATGGATGAGTTTCTGGCTTACTACAGTTACTATAAGTTAAACGGTCTGCCACGCAAACAAATTACAGAAGATTTTCATGAAATCGTGAAAGAAAATGATGTAGCGGCATTGGTGCAGGAGTTGAGTAATTTTGAAAATGGGATGCAAGAAATCTTCCTAGCTGACAAGAAAAGCCGAGAGGAGATGTCGCTGGTTTACAGCCTTAGATATGTCCCCTGGAGCGTGCACGCGATGGCGGCAATGACCACGGCTTATACTGTAAAATATCCTGATATTATTGGGTTATTCACCGTTCTTAGACGTTTTTATTATCTATGCTGGATTGCGGGTAAGACTTTAAACTCTATCAAGCAGACATCCTTCAATATGATTAAGATGATTTCCAGAAATGCACCGCTGACCGAGATTCAGGACGAAGCCGAAGAATTTATTAAGAATAAGATGTTGATACGCGACGTTTATGAGGCCTTGGATGGTGAAGTCTATGGCGAAAGTTTCCTAAAGCCACTACTATTCTCACTCGAATACGAGCTTAGAAGTCCGCTTAATACGACATTCTATCACAACAACAATAGCGTACATATCGATCATATTTTGCCAAAACAGTTTAATAAGAGGCCTGAGGCGTGGCCAGGCATTGATTATGAGGAGATAAAGGGGCATCTAAATACGATTGGTAATATGGCTCTATGCTCGGCAGTAAAGAATCTTGAAGCTTTAAATTACGGCATGGATAGAAAGATAGACATCTACCGCGGCAAAGATAAATACAAATCTGGCTACATTCCGTTTGACACTACGATTACGGTGGTAGAAGATTATTTGACTGGCGACGAGAAAGAGAATGAACCGGGCGACGCCACCCAACGCGCCAAAGATAAAATCGTCTCGCGTGGTCAATATTTGATACGTGGTATCGAAAACATGCTGAAAATTGCACGGTAAACACGCCGTGACAGAGAATTTGAACTGCCGAATTACAATCTTAAATTAAAGATATAATGCTTTTGTGCTATAATTTAGTTATCAAATAATAATATAGGGCAAATATGGATAATAAGGAAATATATAAAAAGACTTTGACTTTTTCGCTAAGGCGTTTTTTGTGGGACGTGTTGGCATTTGTCATTATTATAATAGTGGCGGCGGCAGGATTTTTCTTGGCAGAGAAAGCAGCAGCTAATGGATTAATGGGGTTAGTTATCGGGATTATAATTGGCGTTGTGGTGGTCGCGATTGTTTCACATTTCTTCTCATATGTATTTAAGGCTGGCCAAATTGCAATGATGACGCGGGCGATCACTGACGGCAAACTGCCGGATGACGTATATGGCGAGGGAAAGAAGATCGTCAAAGAACGATTTTTGACAGTAGCTGCTTATTATGCAGTAACTAGTGTAATTAAGGGCATCTTTAACGAGCTCGGCAATGCGATTACGGCGGTAGGAAATGCAATCGGTGGAGATACTGGCAATGCAGTCGGTAGTACGATTTCAAGCGCGATTAATGTAGTGGTGGGTTATTTATGTGATTGTTGTCTCGGCTGGGTGTTTTATCGTAAAGACGAAAAGGCAACTAAAGCCACGCTAGAAGGTGGCGTATTGTTCTTTAGACACGGTAAGACACTAGCAAAAAATCTA